>NZ_JBQCWZ010000046.1:0-13012 GCF_051956895.1 Neisseria sp. P0021.S006 | reverse complement strand
ATGTTCAGCGCGGTAACGTATTGGGTTGCCAACCAATCCATGAATTTGTCCATGCGCTCAAAGACAGTGTCGTAGTCCAAAACTTCGTCCATAATCGGCTCGGTTTTCGGACCAACTTGCTCTTTAGATTTCTCGTCCACGCCGCCATTGATTGCGTACAGCAGAGTTTTAGCCAAGTTGGCGCGTGCGCCGAAGAACTGCATTTGTTTGCCGACCACCATCGGGCTGACGCAGCAGGCAATGGCGTAGTCGTCGCTATTGAAGTCAGGGCGCATCAAATCGTCGTTTTCGTATTGGATGGACGAAGTATCGATGGATACTTTGGCGCAGAATTCTTTAAAGCCTTGCGGCAGTTGTTCTGACCACAATACAGTGATGTTTGGCTCAGGAGACGGGCCCATGTTGTACAGAGTATGCAGCACGCGGAAGTTGGTGCGGGTTACCAAGGTACGGCCATCCAAGCCCATGCCACCGATAGATTCGGTTGCCCAAATCGGGTCGCCGGAGAACAGTTGATCGTATTCCGGAGTACGCAGGAAACGGACCATACGCAGTTTCATCACCAAGTGGTCAATGAATTCTTGCGCTTGGGTTTCGGTAATCACACCGTTTTTCAGGTCGCGTTCGATGTAGATGTCCAAGAATGAAGATACACGGCCGAAAGACATCGCCGCACCGTTTTGAGATTTAACGGCAGCGAGGTAGGCAAAGTAAGTCCATTGGATGGCTTCTTGTGCATTTTTTGCAGGGCCGGAAATATCGTAGCCGTAAGAAGCTGCCATTTCTTTCATTTGGTTCAATGCTTTATATTGCTCATTGATTTCTTCGCGGCGGCGGATCACTTCTTCCAAGTCCACACCGTTTTCCAAATCGGCTTGCAGTGAGTTGAACTGGTTGAGTTTGTCTTTCATCAAGAAGTCGATACCGTACAATGCCACGCGGCGGTAGTCGCCGATAATACGGCCGCGGCCATAAGCATCCGGCAGGCCGGTAATCACGCCTGATTTGCGGCAGCGGCGGATGTCGGGCGTATAAACGTCAAATACGCCTTGGTTGTGGGTTTTGCGGTATTTGGTGAAAATTTCGCTGACTTCGGGATTCAATTCAACGTTGTACACTTTGCACGCGTCTTGCACCATTTTCAAACCGCCAAACGGCATGATAGAGCGTTTCAAAGGCTCGTCTGTTTGCAGGCCGACAATGGTTTCCAAATCTTTGTTGATGTAGCCTGGAGCGTGGCTGGTAATACCGGAGACGATTTGCGCGTCGATTTTATACGGCTCGTGTGTACGGTTTTCAACCTTGATACCTTCCATCACTTCCGCCCACAGTTTGGTTGTGGCTTCGGTTGCTGGTGCCAAGAAAGAGGCATCGCCTTCATATGGCGTGTAGTTTTTTTGAATAAAATCGCGGACATCTACGTTGGTTTCCCAGTTGCCACCGACAAAACCTTCCCAAGCGGCTGGACGTTGCTGAACATCATTTGACATATCAAGCTCCTAATTTTATTGAAAATATAGACTGTAAATTTTCTGAAAGGATAACATCAATACCCATTTATTTACAGGGGTTTTTATGAAATAAAATTACAGATTTGGTTTTTCTTGATTTACGTCAATGAGAATAATTGTTACTTGGCACTACATCTCACTTTCCAAACATTCGTACTTAAAAACAGCGTAAAATACAAAATTCAGCCCTGAAGACAGGTGTTCTTCAGGGCTGAGTTTTTATTGCATTTTATATAAAAGGCCGTCTGAATTTTCAGACGGCCTTTTATTCACTTAATCAATTAAGCAAACGGATGATGCAAAACAATGGTTTCTTCACGGTCAGGACCGGTTGAAACAATGGCCACAGGCGCACCGCACACTTCTTCAATACGTTTCAGATAAGCTTTAGCGTTTTCAGGCAGCTTGTCGTACTCTTTCACACCGAAAGTCGACTCGCTCCAACCCGGCATGGTTTCATAAATCGGTTTGCAGGTTTCTACCGCATCGGAGCCGCAAGGCAGAATGTCGGTTTTGCTGCCATCAGGCAATTCATAACCTACACAGATATTGATATTCTCAATACCATCCATCACGTCCAGCTTGGTAATGCACATGCCGGAAATGCCGTTAACTTGAATAGAGCGTTTCAGAGCAGCTGCGTCAAACCAGCCACAACGACGCGCACGACCGGTTACGGAGCCGAACTCATGGCCGCGTTCAGCCAAGCCTGCGCCCACTTCGTCAAACAATTCAGTCGGGAATGGGCCGGAACCCACGCGGGTGGTATAGGCTTTAACGATACCCAAAACGTAATCCTGCATTTGCGGGCCCACGCCTGCACCGGCAGAAGCGGCACCTGCCAAGCAGTTGGACGAAGTTACAAACGGATAAGTACCGTAGTCGATGTCCAGCAACGTACCTTGTGCGCCTTCAAACAACAGGCTTTCGCCTTTGCGGTTTTTCTCGTTCAAAACACGGGAAACATCGGTAATCATCGGCGTAATGCGCGGTGCAACTTTTTCAATGACCGCCATCACATCTTCAACTTTTACCGGCTCGGCATTGTGCAGGTGTTGCAACTGAACATTGTAATAAGCCAAAACAGCTTCCAGTTTTTCAACCAGTTTTTCAGGGTGCAACAAGTCCACCACGCGAATCGCGCGACGGGCAACTTTATCTTCATAGGCTGGGCCGATGCCGCGACCGGTTGTACCAATTTTGCTTTTACCGCGGGAAGCTTCGCGTGCTTGGTCAAGCGCAATGTGGTAAGGCAGAATCAATGGGCAGGTTGGCGCAATTTTCAGACGGCCTTCGACGTTTTTCACACCGGCAGCGTTCAATTCATCGATTTCACCCAACAATGCTTCAGGAGAAACGACAACGCCTGAGCCGATGAAGCAGTCCAAAGTCTCGTGCAAAATGCCGCTTGGAATCAGGCGCAAAATGGTTTTTTTGCCACCGACGACCAAAGTATGGCCGGCATTGTGGCCGCCTTGGAAACGTACTACACCGCTGGTTTCTTCCGCCAGCCAGTCAACAATCTTACCTTTGCCTTCATCACCCCATTGGGCACCGATTACGACAACATTTTTAGCCATAGCCATCTAACCTTATTTCAGATACAAAATTTCAAAATAAAACTCAATCGTTCAAAGCGATTACTTTCCAAACGCCGTCTACCTGTTTCAGACGGCCTGTAACCTCTTCCGAACCGTTATAGCCGATACCGTAATCGATAACGACACATTGTCCTTGTTCGCGCAAAGCATCTACCGCTTCTTGAGCTGCGGGCATGTCTTTTACATCAACAGCCACCACGGATTCCCGTCCGATAGCAGGAAGGCGGCCGATGAAGCTGCGCAAATCAAAACTGAATCCGGCTGCAGGACGCGCTCGTCCGAAGTATCCGCCCAATCCGTCATAACGGCCGCCACGTGCCACGGCATCATGACGGTTTGAACCATAAGCCGCGTAAAGCAAACCGGTGTGGTAATTGTCAACGCGCAGTTCCGACAAATCTATATGCACTTTTTGATTTGTGAACGCATCGCATACTGCCTGCAATTCATCCAAGGCCGCACTGACTGCGGACAATTCCGGTAATTTCTCACGAGCCACAGTCAGCACTTCACGACCACCGTACAGTCGGGGCAACAATGAAAACGCTTTTGCCCACATACCGTCAAGTTTCCACTCTTTAACCAACTGGCTGACAACCTCGGCATCTTTGTCCTGCATCGATGACAGCAGGGTTGCCGATTGCTGCTCATCTAAATGCGCGGCATTTGCCAAAGCACGGAATACGCCGATATGGCCCAACGAAAGCAAAACTTCGCCCATGTCGGCAATCTTCATGCTTTTCAGCATCAAATCAATCAATTCAATATCCGCTTCAATGCCTTCCAAGCCATACATTTCCGCACCTGCCTGTAAAGGCTCGCGCATATTGAGCAATCCGTCAGGCCGCGCATGAAGCACCGAACCGGCATAGCATAAACGGTTGATGCCCTGGTTGGCAGAAAGCAAGTGGGCATCAATACGCGCCACCTGCGGCGTAATATCCGCGCGGATACCGAGCTGACGGCCGCTAAGCTGATCGACGACCAAAATGGTTTTCAAAGACAAACCGGCATCGATATGCGTCAATAAAGAATGGCTGTATTCCATCAATGGCGGTTGCACCAATTCATAACCATGCACGCGGAACAAAGCCAACAGCCGCTCACGGGCGCTTTCCAATTGTCGCGCATTGGTCGGCAATACGTCGGCGACGTGTTCAGGAAGCTGCCAAGACTTCATGAGAATCTACCTCTGTTTTTTGTAAACACAAAGGGCTGCTTAAATTTAAAACCAAATCAGCCTGACGACTGAAATTTTCCTGAATGCATCGATGGCACATCCGATGCGGCTTCAACAAAACTGATTTTAAATTTAAACAGCCCCTGAGTGACGGCTTCAAACCGTCGAGTTATTAAAATCAGACTTTACCATATTAAAACAAATTTTGCACCCTGTTTGCAGGAAACGTAAAAAAACATTAAAAACAAAGGCCGTCTGAAAACCAAATGCATAGATGCATCATTTTCAGACGGCCTTATTCATGCCTGAACAACTCGACGCTTAACGCCAGTAACGCCACCAAGGCATATCGTCAGATCGCCATTCGTGTTGCAAGAACGGGCTTTGCGGGAAGTTGGTTTCCAAAACACGGCGTGTATCGGCAGCCAGTTGCGGCTTGTCCAGTTTTTTGTATGCCAATTCCATCATCGCCAAAGCTTCTTCGACGTAACGGGTATTTTGGTAACGGCTAACGATTTTTTGCGCACGGTTGGCCGCTGCGACATAAGCACCGCGTTTCATGTAATAACGCGCCACAGATATTTCGTTACCACCCAAAGCGTCCACCAGTTTGGCCATACGCTCGGTTGCATCGGCAGCGTATTTGCTGTTTGGATAACGTTGAACCAACTCGGCAAACGCCTGATAAGCATCGCGGTTGGCTTTCGGGTCGCGGTCGGACCAGTCTTGGGAAGCCAGCTTGTTCAAGAAAGACTGGTCTTCGTTAAACAGGACCAAACCTTTCAAGTACAGCGCGTAGTCCATATTCGGATGTTGCGGATGATGGCGTTGGAAGCGCGCAATGGCAGCCAAGGCTTTTTCCGGCTCATCGTCTTTATAATAGGCATACGCCGTATCCAACTGGGACTGCTGGGCATAGCGGCCGTTTGGAAAACGGGATTCTAAAATTTCGTATAACTTGACAGCTCGCGTATAATTGTTGCTGTTCAACTCGTCTTGCGCTTCGGCATAAAGCTTTTCCACACTCCAATCTTGAGTAATTTGGGCGTCTTTATCGATTGTGCCTTTATTTGCGCAGGCACTCAGTGCCAAACCTAAAGAAACTACTAAAAGAATTTTTTTCATGCAGAATACTTCCTTTGATAACGAAGCCGATTATAGCGATGATTTAGACTTTCCGTCATCCCCTGAAACAGAAAGTTGTGTTAATTTGACCGTTCCGCTCGAAATGGCGGGCGGAAGGCTGGATGCCGTATTGGCCAAACTCATGCCCGACTACTCGCGCAACCGCCTGAGTTCGTGGATTAAAGAGGGTGCAGTCATTGTAAACGATAAGCCCGCGCAACCCAAAGATAAAATGATAGGCGGTGAATTGATTGCCGTTACGGTACGTCCGAGCGAAGAAAACCTCGCGTTCACGCCCGAACCGATGGATTTGGACATTATTTACGAAGACGATACCGTCATCGTCATCAACAAACCGGCCGGATTGGTCGTCCATCCTGCCGCAGGCAACTGGAGCGGCACCCTGCTCAACGGCCTGTTGGCGCACTGTCCCGAATTAAGCCAAGTGCCGCGTGCGGGTATCGTACACCGTTTGGACAAAGAAACCAGCGGTCTGATGGTGGTCGCTAAAACCCTGCCGGCGCAAAACTCACTGGTTCAACAACTTCAAGAGCGCACAGTCAAACGCATTTACCGTGCAGTCGCCAACGGCATTGTTCCTTTCGACGGCAAAATTGAAACCCAAATCGGCCGCGATCCACACAACCGCCTGAAAATGGCAGTCGTCAAATTTGGCGGCAAACCTGCCATTTCCCACGTCAAAGTGTTGGAACGTTATCTGGCGCACAGCTACATCGAATGCTCGCTCGAAACCGGCCGCACCCACCAAATCCGCGTTCATATGCGCGAAGCCAACCATCCGCTGGCCGCCGATCCTGTTTACGGCAACCTGCGCCATCCATGCAGCGATGCGGTTAAAGAAGCCATCAAAGCCCTCGGCGCGCGCCAAGCCCTGCATGCCTACCGCTTGAGCTTTGTACACCCGAAAACCGGCGAAACCGTTTCCTTTGAAGCGCCTATGCCTGACGATATGTACCACCTGCTTTCCGTCCTGCGTCTGGAAGCCGGTTTGGATTCGTCCCTAAGCAACGAGGAAGAATGGCAAGAGAAATTCGGCATGGACGATGACGACGATTGGAATGAAGACGACTACGATGTCGAAGTGGTTTATGTGAGGGATTAAATCCATTTTTCAGACGGCCTAAAATATTATTTTGAGGCCGTCTGAAATCAATCCGTTCCAATATTTCAGCGACTCAAAGATTATGAAAACCATCACAGATACCCTAAACCTCACCCCGCAAGGCAAAAATTTTTTAACTGCCGACTGGTCTGCTCCTGCCAATGTTAAAACGCTTATTACCACGCGCAACGGCGGTGTCAGCGAAGGCGTATACCGCAGCCTGAATGTCGGTTCGCACGTCGGCGACAATCTGGAAGCCGTGCTCCGCAACCGCGAAATCGTACAGGAACAAGTCGGCCTGCCCGTTGCCTACCTCAATCAAATCCACAGCACCATTGTTGTAAATGCCGTCGAAGCGTTAGGAAATACACCCGACGCTGATGCCTCGGTGGATACAACGGGAACAGTCGCTTGCGCTTCGATGACTGCCGATTGCCTGCCTGTCTTGTTTTGCGACAAAGCAGGGACAGTCGTTGCAGCAGCTCATGCAGGTTGGCGCGGTTTGGCCGGTGGCGTTTTGCAAAACACTATTGCAGCAATGAATGTCGAGCCGTTGGAAATCATGGCCTATCTCGCCCCTGCCATCGGCCCTGATGCGTTTGAGGTGGGACAAGATGTATTTGATGCGTTTTGCACACCCATGCCAGAAGCTGCAGATGCGTTTGAAGACATCGGCGGCGGCAAATACCTTGCCGACATTTACGCTTTGGCGCGCATGGTTCTGCACCGCGAAGGCGTGAACATGATTTATGGCGGCACCCATTGCACTGTCTTGGAGCGCGATACTTTCTTCTCCTACCGCCGCGACGGACAAACCGGCCGCATGGTCAGCCTGATTTGGTTGGAAAAATAAGATTTTCGCCATCAAAGACAAGGCCGTCTGAAAGACTTTCCGTTTACGGTTTCAGACGGCCTAAACATTATTCGTTATAATCCGACGATACCGTAACCGGTTTCAACGAAGGAATATCCAATGAAAAAAATCCTATTGCCTGCACTCGCCCTATTGCTTGCCTCTTGCGGTTTCCACCTGAAAGGCACAGGCGTGACTTCTCAGCCGCTGCCTTATCAAAACTGGCATGTAGAAGGCGGAGCCGTCATGCAAAAAGCGCTGGAAAATGCCTTACGCCGTGCCGACGGTCATCCGGTTAGCGAAGCCGAATCACAAATCACCCTGCGCGTTGTCGACTTTCAAAAACGCCGCGATATCTACACCATCACCCGCGCCGCCGCAATCAACGAATACCTGCTGGCCATGACCGTCAAAGCCCAAGCCTTCCGCAACGGCGAGCCGGTTGGCGAACCGCTGGAAATTAAGGTTCACCGCACCATGGACTACGCCGACAGCGAAGTTTTGGGTAAACAGGAAGAGGAAGAAACCATTTGGTCTGAAATGCGCATTGACGCCGCAGATCAAATCGTCCGCCGCCTGACTTTTCTGAAGGCGCAATAATGGCTGCCGCGCCCATTGAGAGCCTGCGCCCCGATACGCCGCTCAAACCGTTGTACATTATTCACGGCGAAGAGGATTTGTTGCGCATCGAGGCTTTGGATACGCTGCGCGCAGCCGCAAAAAAACAAGGTTATCTCAACCGCGAAGTCTATACCGCCGAAAACAATTTTGACTGGAACGAGCTGTTGCAAAGTGCCGGCAGCGCAGGTTTGTTTGCAGATTTGAAACTACTGGAAATCCACATTCCCAACGGCAAACCCGGCAAAAACGGAGGCGATGCCCTGCAAACCTTCGCCGAACGCCTGCCCGAAGATACGGTTACGCTTATCCTCCTGCCCAAGCTTGAAAAAGCGCAAATACAGTCCAAATGGTTTTCCGCATTGGCAGGCAAAGGCATCGTCTTAGAAGCCAAAGCCGTTGCGCCACATGCTTTGCCGCAATGGATACAGGGCCGTCTGAAACAGCAGGGTTTGGATATCGAACCTGAAGCACTCGCCCTTTTTGCCGAGCGCGTCGAAGGCAATCTTTTGGCCGCCCGTCAGGAAATCGAAAAACTCGCCCTGCTCCATCCTCAAGGCCATTTGATCAATATTGCCGACGCAGAGGCCGCGGTTGCCACCGTCGCCCGCTTCGACGTATTCCAACTGGCGGGCGCATGGATGAAAGGCGATGCCCTGCGCGTTTCCCGTTTGCTGGACGGTTTGGAAGAAGAAGGCGAAGAGCCGGTTTTGCTGTTGTGGGCGGTTTCCGAAGACATCCGCACCCTAATCCGCCTGACTGCCGCACTCAAGCAGGGACAAAACATCCAAAGCCTGCGCAACAGCCTGCGTTTATGGGGCGACAAGCAGACCCTTGCACCGATGGCGGCCAAACGCATTTCCATCAACCGCCTGCTCGACGCGCTCAAAACCTGCGCCAAAATCGACCGCATCATCAAAGGCGCGGAAGAAGGCGATGCATGGACCGAGTTCAAACAACTCGTTACTTCGCTGGCCGCCTAAAAACCGTTTCCACGCGTCAAGAAACTTGCACGCAATACGCCCCAAAAACAGAAAATACTGTAAAATAGCGTAAACTCAAATTCAGGCCGTCTGAACCTCGCATTTCAGACGGCCTCTTCCAGCAAAAAACAAGGAAACACCAACCATATGGATAATAAAACCAAACTTCGCATCGGCGGTCTGGCCCTGCTGACCACTGCCGTATTAAGCCTCATCATCGTTCTGATCGTCGACTCATGGCCGCTCGCCATCCTGTTGGCCGCCATCATCGTAGCCGCTGCCGCAGGCGGTTTCGTTTGGACTTCACGCCGTCAGCAACGCCAATTCCTCGAGCGCCTGAAAAAATTCGACATCGATCCGGAAAAAGGCCGTATCAACGAAGCCAACCTGCGCCGTATGTACCACAGCGGCGGCCAACATCAAAAAGACGCAATTACCTTGGTTTGCCTGTCACAAAAATGTTCCGTTGACGAAGCGCACGCCATCTTCAAAAAACGTCCGACCCGTCAGGAAATGAACCAAATGGCTGCCCAACAGGCACGCGGTCAAAAACGTCCACATCGTTAATCCTGACAGTAACAGGCCGTCTGAACATCCTATCCCGTTTCAGACGGCCTGTTTTTATTTCCATCAAACCCATTTCCGTTTCCATCGCATTATGACCCGTCTTCCTACCGCCCCACTCAAACGCCGCCTCGCCGCACTGGTTTACGAACTTCTACTGACCGGCGCCGTGACCAGCATTGCCGCCCTTGCAGCCGGTATTGTCGCCATCTTTCTCAATCCAATTTCCACGCGCCTGTCCATGCTGACAACCTGTCTGATTCTGTTCTACGCATGGTGGCTCTACTTCCGCGCCAACTGGGACAAAAAAGGCCAAACCCTCGCCATGCAGACATGGAAGATCGGTTTAGCCGATAAAAACGATACCCAACCGCCCCTACCACAACTGCGCCTGCGCTTTATTTGGGCTAGCATTTTTATTGTTTTCATTCCTCTATTTGCCTACGCCGGATTGCGCCATCTGCTCAATATCCCGCCTAAAGGCGCATTCGGTGCCGCGCTCATTTGGCTCATCCTGCCATGGGGCTTCGCCCTGTTCCATCCCGACCGCCAGTTCCTCTACGACTTCTTGGCCGGAACAAGGCTGGTGGATTTGAGTCAGAAGAAAACAAATGAATAAAATCCAAAAGCGGCTCAAGCTCTAAATGAAATAAAGGCCGTCTGAAACTCAAGATACGTTTCAGACGGCCTTTAATCATAACATCAAGCGATGATTATTCTTGCCAACGTTTGAACACCAGCGAAGTATTGACGCCGCCAAAAGCAAAGTTATTGCTGACCACATAATTGGTTTGAATCTCGCGTCCGCCAGTTTGGATGTAATCCACCTTGCCGCAACGCGGATCGATGTTTTCCAAATTAACAGTCGGCGCAAACCAGCCGCTGTTCATCATTTCGATGGTAAACCAGGCTTCCAACGCGCCGCACGCGCCGAGTGTATGGCCGAGATAGCTTTTTTGCGAACTCATAGGCACAAAACCAAACACCGCCCCAGTAGCCAATGTTTCGGCAATATCGCCTTTTTCGGTCGCCGTACCGTGGCCGCTGACATAGCCGACTATATCAGGCGTAATACCGGCGTCTTTCAGCGCAAGCTCCATACATTTTTGCATGGTTTCTTTTTGCGGCTGGGTAACGTGGCTGCCGTCGCTGTTGGCACCATAGCCGACAAGCTCGGCATAGATTTTTGCACCGCGCGCACGGGCGTGTTCCAATTCTTCCAATACGAAAATGCCTGCGCCTTCGCCGATGACCAAGCCGTCTCGAGCGTTGTCGTAAGGGCGCGGCGTCAGCTCAGGTTCGCCGTTGCGGCGGCTGGCGGCATAAAGTGAATCGAAAACATAAACTTCAGACGGACAAAATTCTTCGCCGCCGCCGGCCAGCATCATATCAATCAGGCCGTATTTAATCGCTTCGTAAGCATAACCAATGCCTTGGCTACCCGAAGAACACGCGCTCGAGGTCGGGATAATGCGGCCTTTCAAGCCGAAGAAAATACCGATATTGGCGGCAGTCGTATGCGGCATCATACGCACATAAGTATTGGCGTTGAAATTGCGCGATGTGCCTGTTATCAAAAGTTCGCCCATATCGCCGATGTCCTTGGTGCTGCCGACAGACGAACCGCACGCTACGCCCATACGGCCGTCTGTAATGCTTTCATCACCCAGCAAGCCTGCATCCGTCAAGGCTTGTTCCGCTGCATCAACACACAAATGCGATACGCGACCCATGCTTCTAAGCTGCTTGCGCGTCCAGTGTTCGGGAGGAGAATAGCCTTCAATCGGCGCACCCAGTTGCGCTTCCAATTCAGGAAAGCGTCCACTCCAGTCCATGTATTTGACCGCGTTTTTTTCGGCTTTAAAGGCCGTCTGAATACTTTGCCAATCACGGCCGAAGGCGGTAATACCGCCGATACCTGTTACTACGACTCTTCTGGTATTCAACACAAACCTCCGTTCACAGCAATCACTTGGCGCGTAATGTACGCCGCTTTTTCATCCATCAAAAAGCGCACCGCATGCGCCACTTCCTCGGGCAATCCCATACGCGCGGCAGGGATGGCCTTTAAGATTTCTTCGACAGGCACGTTCTCATCGATAATATCGGTATCGATAAGACCCGGCGCCACACAGTTGACGGTAATTTTGCGTTTTGCCAACTCAACTGCCAAGGCTTTTGCTGCGCCGATTAGGCCCGCTTTGGACGCGCTGTAATTGACCTGACCGCGGTTGCCCGTCAAACCGGACACCGATGCCATGCACACAATCCGTCCTGCTTTGCGGCGGCGGATCATCGGCATGGTCAAAGGGTGCAACACATTATAAAAACCGTCCAAATTGGTACGCAGCACCAAGTCCCAATCATCATCAGTAAACGCAGGAAACGCATTGTCGCGCGTCAGGCCGGCATTCAACACCACGCCGTAATATGTGCCGTTTACCTCAATGTCGGCAATCAAAATTTCACGGCAGGCTTCACGGTCAGATACGTCAAACTGCAACACGCGCGCATTTCTACCCAATGCACGGATTTCTTCCGCGACAGCTTCCGCTTCATCGCGGCGGCTGCGGCAGTGGACGACAATATCAAAGCCGTCCTGCGCCAAACCAAGTGCGACGGCTTTGCCGATACCGCGATTAGACCCTGTAATTAAAATAGTTTCACTCATACGTTTTCTCACTATATCGACAGGCCGTCTGAATCTTTGTCTTTTCAGACGGCCTTGTAAACGGTTTAAATGATTTGACCGTCTTTCGGACTGTACACATTTAAAGAGGCTTTTGCCAGCAAACCGTCCGGCGGCAACAGATGCTTCACATCTTCCGGCGCATCCGTCCAGCGCAACTCGCAATCAAATACGCCCATGCCGCCCAAATCCTGAATGGACACATGCGCCCTGACTTCCAACTCAATACCGACAGGCACTGAATCGGCAAACAAATCCAGCTTACGCGTTCCCAATAAAAAACCCAAACGGACAGGCTCTCCGGCCTTTAAAGCCTCAATGCCTGCAAACGCGCCTATGCCCTGCGCCATCAATTCCATATAAGCCATAGACGGCAACACGCCGTCCTGCAGCAAAATATGCTTATCGCCAACCGGCGCACGGCAAACCGTATAGTCATCGCCAAATTCTTTCACACAGTCGATAAGCACCATATGTCCGCTGTGCGGAAGCAGCGAAGCCACATCATAAATCGGGGCACTCGGTATTGAAGGCATAAAATGTCATCCGGGAATAAATTACGTTACAATATGCATTATAACAGAGCCTAGCTTTTACTAACTCATTTCATTACAATGTATGAAAATGTAAAACATTGAAAGACATCATGCCTCAAAACGTTTGCCGTTTCAGCTTCAATATCGCCGCATGGCAGGCCTCCTCCAGCAAAATCAGTACGCCGGAGCAATGGCAGGACTGGGCGCAGGGAAAACTCGATACCACCTC
>NZ_JBQCWZ010000045.1:0-15179 GCF_051956895.1 Neisseria sp. P0021.S006 | reverse complement strand
AAGACATCATGCCTCAAAACGTTTGCCGTTTCAGCTTCAATATCGCCGCATGGCAGGCCTCCTCCAGCAAAATCAGTACGCCGGAGCAATGGCAGGACTGGGCGCAGGGAAAACTCGATACCACCTCCCTGCCGGAGTGCAAACCCGCGCTCTCCTTTTTGCCGCCTATGCAACGCCGCCGCTTGGGTAAAGCGGCACGCTTGGTTTGTGATGCCGCATGGAATCTGGCTGACCAATATCCCGAAAGCGTACCGGTTTACGTTTCGCACGACGGCGAAAGCAACCGCAGCTTTGAATTATGGCAAGAGCTTTTGAACACGCATACCGTATCCCCGACCTCATTCGGCCTGTCCGTCCACAACGCAACGATTGGGCAATGGTCGATGTTGCGCAAAGACATGAGCGAACATACCGCGTTGGCCGTTGCCGCCGACTCCTTTGAAACCGCGTTGACCGAGGCATTCGCGCTTTTGCAAGACGGTGCACCGTCTGTTTTAGTAATTGTCGCCGATGATCCGTTATCCGAAGACTATCCCGTCTTGGCTACACGTGCACCGTTTGCCTATGCATTGGCACTGGTCATTACCAAAGGCGAAGACTATACCTTAAGCTTGGAAACCACAGCCGCAAGGCCGTCTGAAAATCCTAACGATACAACAGTCGAGCCCTATTGGAGCAGCTTGGAGTGGATACGCTTCCTGCTTTCAGACGGCCGACAACATACTCAACACTATATCGGTAGAAACTGGCACTGGCAGAAAAACGCATGAAGACTTTAGACTATTTCCGTCGCTTTTTTGCTACACTCTTCGGCTTCATCCTCTTCGGCGTTGCAGGCGTATTGTTCAAAATCGCACTTTTGCCCTATACGCTAAAATCGACCAAAGGCGACATCAAACGCCAACTTGAAGCAAGACGCATGATAGGCAAAGTTTGGCGTTTCTTCGTCGGCTACCTGCAATGGTCGGGCGTATTGAGCGTCCGTTTCAACGGCTTGGAAAAACTCGGCAAACCCGGTCAGCTCATTCTTGCCAACCATCCCTCGCTTTTGGATGTCGTCTTGCTGATCAGCCATTATTCCGAGCCGAACGTACTGGTTAAAAAAGACCTGTTGCACAACCCCAGCATGAAAAGCCAGATTATCGCTTCCGGCTACATCCCCAACGATGAAAGCATGGAAATGCTGGAAGAAATCGATGCCGTGTTCAAAAGCGGGCAAAGTCTGCTGATTTTCCCCGAAGGCACGCGCACAGGTTGGGACGGACAGGTTAAAATGCACCGCGGCGCCGTATCGCTCGGTTTGCGCAGCGCATCAGTCATCACGCCCGTGTGCATCAAGATGACGCCGCCCAATTTTAAAAAGGGGCAGCCGTGGTACAAAATCCCGCCACAAAAAATTCATTATGAAATTACCGTCGGCGACGATATCCTGCCTGAAGAATGGCTGGCAGAAAAACCCCTGCCCATCGCCGCACGACGTTTAAACGAATACCTGCAAGACTATTTTACAAGGAAAACCACATGAGCAATTTAGAAAACCAAATCAAACAATTAATCATCGACAGCTTAGGTCTGGAAGATATTACCGTTGCCGACATCGGCAGCGAAGATCCGCTTTTCGGCGACGACGGCCTGGGTCTGGATTCGGTTGATGCATTGGAACTTGGTTTGGCCGTACAAAAAACCTTCGGCTTCCAGCTCGACGGAGAAAACGACAACCTGCGCGAAAACTTCGCCAACGTCAAAACACTGGCCGAGTTCGTCAAGAGCCGCCAAGCATAAGGGAGAGAGAAGATGACCGAACAAGAAGTACGCGCCCTGCTGACCGATGCACTAGTTAACCTGTTTGAAATCGAACCGGAACGCATCAAACCCGAAACCAACCTCTACGAAGATTTGGAAATCGACAGCATCGACGCCATCGACCTTATCGACCACATCAAACGCGAAACCGGCCGCAAACTGCAAGCCGAAGACTTCCGCAACGTGCGCACCGTAGAAGACGTGGTTCAAGCGGTCTTAAAAGTACAACAAGATTCCTGATTCCGCTTTGAATCAGCATATTTTCAGACGGCCTTGTCAATCCGCAAGGCCGTCTGAAAATCAATCACAACCATGAAAATACTAGGAAAACTCCTACTGACCCTTGCCAGTCTCGCGTATCCGCTCCTATGGTATTACGGCAGGGAAAACGGCTCATTTTTCTGGCTTGCAGCGGCTATGTGTGTGTTATGGCTGATACGCGCCGCCATGCCGCAAACCACAGCCCAACGCATTACAGCGATTATCCTTGCTGCTTTTTTTGCGGCGGTACTGGTTTTCAGACGGCCTGACTCGATGTATTGGTATCCCGTTGCCGTCAACGCGC
The DNA here is from genome assembly GCF_051956895.1 of Neisseria sp. P0021.S006. Taxonomy (NCBI): domain Bacteria; kingdom Pseudomonadati; phylum Pseudomonadota; class Betaproteobacteria; order Neisseriales; family Neisseriaceae; genus Neisseria; species Neisseria sp. P0021.S006. The sequence goes on along the minus strand of NZ_JBQCWZ010000045.1, from coordinate 12,811 downwards.
TGATGCTTGCCGTTTTCGGCGGCAGCCTGTTTGCCAAACAAACCGTCATTGAACGTCTCGCCCGACTGCAACATCCCGACCTTTCCCCCGAAGGCGTGCGCCACACTCGGCGCGTTACGCAAATCTGGTGCGCCTTCTTCATTTTCAACGGCGCAACCGCCGCCATTTTGGCTGGCTTGCAATATTACGACTGGTGGGCGGCTTATACGGGCATCGTGTCTTATGTGTTAATGGGAATCTTATTTGCCGGAGAGTGGCTTTATCGGAAATTGGTTTTGAAGGTTTAATCCATTAAAAATATTTTATCAATTAGACGAATAACCATAATGAAAAAAATCATCCTACTTACCCTGATTTCCTTCACATCTACCGCATGTTCTTCGACATCTAAAACGCCTTTATCCCCAGAAGAAAAGGCAGAAGCCGAATACAAGAAAAATTATACGGAAGTTGCCAGCCACACCATCAAAACGCGCTCGGGAAACCTGACCGTCATTGACCGAATACACAATCGTTATTCTGACGATACTACAACCAGCAGCATGAATTTGATGATTATTCGGAAATCCAATACGGTAAAAGCAAGAGCTGCACAAACAGCCGTATTTACAGCAACTTTTGCATTACTTATTCTTGCCCGCAACAGCAATCATATTGGATATGAAGGTCCTGACCTGCTGGACAAACACAGTTTAAGCGGGAAGCCTATTAAACCGAATTTTGCGAATCCCGTTTTTGAACAATTCTCCCCAAAAGTTCGCGATTGGGCGGCAAAATGGTCATTTAAAGGCAATAGTGCCAATAAAAAACTATTTGTCCAACCGGGTCGTTTCTATTTGGTTTATGAAAAATTCAATAAACGAGACCGATTCTTTCTGAACAATGAAGTCAGCCTTTTTTTAGACGGACAAAGCGGCAAAACCGATCACTTACTCCATTGTTTCAAACGAAGTGAAAGCCATTCATTGGAAGAGTGGCAGGCAAATGATTACGAATTGATACGCCAAACGACAAACAAACAATACGATGAATGCTTGGCCCAATTCAAAGAAGATACCAAGGCAAATACATCAAAATTATAAAACCTTAGAACCATCATGCACCTAATCCGAATCCTATCCCCCGACCTACCCCAACACGACCTTATCGCCGCCCATCCGAATTGGACGCGTGCTGATTTCAACCGTGCGGTTTTTCATCTGTCAGGCCGTCTGAAACAGGCAGGCGTGCAAACTGCCGCGTTGTGGTTTGACGATGCCGCGCTGTTTGCCTGTGCCGTGTTGGCAGTGTGGCATTCTGGCGGAAAGGTTTTATTGCTGCCCAATTTGGCGCAAGACAATTTGGAGTGGGGGAAAACGGCAGAGGCGTTTTTAACAGATTCAACAGATAAAAAGCTGTCTTCAGACGGCCTGAACGTCTGGCACTTGCCTGATGTATTGACTCAAACAGAATCGGAAGGACTGAGCACCTATCCTGAAAACTATCTGATTCCCGACCATGCCGAAGCATGGCTGAAAACATCGGGCTCCAGCGGCGAAGCGCAGATTATTGTGAAAACCGCCGCGCAAATGCAGGCAGAAGCTCTGACTTTGGCAAATACGCTGCCATTTGGACAACACAGTGAAACCGTGATCGGCAGCGTGATTCCGCAACATCTTTACGGCTTCACGTTCCGCTTCGCACTCGCACTGATAATGGGTTGGACTATGGAGCGACAGCAGGCGGTTTATCCGGAAAACCTGCTTTCCAGCACGGCCGCACACGATAAAGTGGTTTGGATTGCCAGTCCGGCCGTGCTCAACCGCTTGGGCAAAAACCGCAACTGGCAGAGTATCGGCCATAAAATTACAGGCATTGTCTCGGCCGGCGGTGCGTTGCCCGCAGCCACGGCGGATTTGCTGCAACAGGCTGCCGTCCGCCCGTTTGAAGTTTATGGCAGTACCGAAACCGGTGTGATTGCCTCACGTTGCGAACGCCAAGAATGGCAGCCTTTCGAAGGCGTGGAAATCGGGCAAAACGAAGAAGGCGCACTATGGGCTTCTTCGCCTTGGTCGCCCGAACCCCGCCAAACCGCCGATTTGATCGAGCCGCAAGATGACGGTTTCCTGTTACTCGGTCGTCAAGACCGCATTATTAAATTCGAGGACAAACGCGTGTCGCTGACTCAAATCGAACACGAACTTTTACAACACCCTTGGATTGCCGACGCCCACTGCGGCCGCCATCCGCAACACCAACGCATTGCCATATGGGCGGCATTAAATGCAGACGGTATCGCCGCCTTACGCGAGAAAGGCCGTGCTGCGGTTGCCGATACGCTCAAACGCCATCTTGCCTCCACACAGGACACCATTGCCCTGCCGCGTTACTGGCGTTTTACCGACAGCCTGCCGCGCAATGCCCAAGCCAAAATCGCTGCGGTGGATTTTCAGACGGCCTTTACCGTTGCCCAAACTTCGCCCGTTTGGTCGAAAACATCATCTGACGATGAAACCAATACCGAAACTTTTATCGGGCGCGTGCCTTTGGATTTGGTTTATTTCGGCGGCCATTTTGCCACCTTCCCGCTGGTTCCAGGCGTGGTCGAGCTGCAATGGGTGCGCAACCTGATCGCGCCCCAGCCATGGAGTAAACAGCGCGTCATCCGCATCGAAAATCTAAAATATCAGCAGTTTATCCGTCCTCACGATAAAGTGTCGGTAGAGCTAAAATACGATGAAGGTAAAAACAAACTGAGCTTTAAAATCAACAACGGAGAGTATCCGTGTGCATCAGGACGGATTGTGTTTGAGGCCGTCTGAATATACTTATTAACTTTTTAGTGGAAAACCAACAATATGCAACTCTTCCCTGCCCTAGAACAACGCTATTCCCACGAACACCAGTCTGCAGGCGAGGCTCAACGTCTGGCTCAAGAAATCGCTTTTGCACCGATTGTGTTCCAAGTTTCCCGCCTGATGGTGAAATTTGGCATTCTGGACCTGCTGAACGACCATCCAGACGGCCTCACTCAAGCCGAAATTGCTGAAAAAGCGAAAATCAGCAACTACGCGGCACAAGTCCTGCTGGAAGCTTCGCTGTCTATCGGCACTGTCTTGACTCGCGACAACCGCTATTTCATCAGCAAGGCCGGTTGGTTTGTCCTCAAAGACAAAATGGCCCGCGTCAACATGGATTTCACGCAGGAAATCTGCTACCTAGGCATGTTTGATTTGGAAAAAACCCTGCAAACCGGCAAGCCCGAAGGCCTGAAAGTATTCGGCGACTGGCCGACCATTTACGAAGGCTTGTCTTCATTGCCAAGCGTCGCGCAGGAAAAATGGTTTGCATTCGACCATTATTATTCCGACAACTCCTTCGCCGAAGCACTGAACACCGTGTTCGCCAAACCGGTTAAAAAACTGCTCGATGTCGGCGGCAATACCGGCCGCTGGGCGGAACAATGCGTCAACCACAATGCCAAAGTCGAAGTAACCATCATGGATCTGCCGCAACAAATCGGCTTGATGCGCGAGGCGACTAAAGGCAAAAACGGCGCGGACCGTATCCACGCCCATCCGGCCAACCTGCTTGATCCTGAGATTCCGTTCCCAACCGGTTTTGACGCGATCTGGATGAGCCAATTCCTAGACTGTTTCACCGAAGAACAAGCCACCAGCATTCTTCAACGCGCCGCTGCATCTATGAGCGAAAACACCAGCCTCTACATCATGGAGCCTTTCTGGGACAGACAACGCTACGAAACCGCTGCCTACTGCCTGACCATGACCAGCCTGTATTTCACTGCCATGGCCAACGGCAACAGCAAAATCTTCCATTCTGAAGACCTGATCCGTTGCGTTGAAAAAGCCGGATTGAAAGTAGCGGAAATTTCAGACGGCATCGGCCGCGGCCACAGCATCTTGCGCTGCGTTAAGGCCGTCTGAACATCATCTTTTAAACCCTAAAAAGAGACCGACCCCAACAGCCATTTCGGCTATCGGGGTCGGTTTGTTTTTGGTATCCGTTTTAAAACATCAGCCGCGCAACATCCATATTGCACACACTAACACAATCGCTACCGACAAAGCGGCAAGCAGTTGTCCCATTCCTGCCAATTTAGGCTGTTGGGCATCAATAGTTTTAAAGCCACTCATCATCGGCGTAATCAAATCCTGTTTTTTCACAAAGCGATACAGCAAAACAGCCGCGATATGTACACCCGCCAAAACAGCTAAAACATTAAAGAAATTGACATGGATTTTTCGCGCCAGCGTACCGGCGTGTTCGCTGACCAAATGATTTAAAAAGCCGGAATTGGTAAACGTATTTTCATCGGCGGCAAATAAGCCTGTGGCCGTCTGAAAAACCAAGGCGGCCAATAAAGCGATGACCATCAGCGCGCCCAAAGGATTGTGGCCGACCAATTCGTCTTCAGACATTTGACCTTGCGTATAGCGGCGGATTTCGGAAAAAGGACGCACAAAACGGCTGAATCTTGCCGTATCGCTGCCCCATATCCCCCAGCACAAGCGGAAAACCACCAAAGCCAGCATCAACAAGCCGCCGCGCAAGTGCCATACCAGCATATCGCCGCCTCGGGTGGCGCTGTACCACATGAATCCCATCAATAACACCAAGAGCCAATGGAACAGGCGCGTAGGTGCGTCCCAAACTTTTATTTTTTGCTTCATTACCTTTTACTTTCTGATTTAAAATTAAATTTCTTATCTTGGAAGATTACGCCATGCAGCCCATCTACACGCTTCCCGAATCGCTTCAGGCCTTTCAGACGGCCTTAGTATTTCCCGACGTATTCCGCCCTCGTGCCCAAGAGTCGCACAAAGGCACATACGGCACGCTTACCATTATCGGCGGCGCAACGGGAATGAGCGGTGCGGTAGTTTTGGCAGCTACAGCCGCCATATATCAAGGATGCGGCAAGGTTTGGGCGGGTTTCAACCAAGCCACGCTGCCTTTTGCCATCATTCCCGAACGCCCTGAAATCATGCTCGCCACTGCGGCCCAACTGATGGAGCACAACGATGTCAGCGCACGGGTAATCGGCTGCGGATTCGGTTTGGACGGATTATCAGAGCAGCTGCTGCTCCAAATCCTGTCGACACACCATGACCGGCCTTTATTGCTCGATGCAGATGCCTTGACACTGCTGGCCCGTTCTCCCGAATTGGCCGAACGCCTCAAATCGTACAAACATATCATCCTGACACCTCATCCGGCCGAAGCCGCCCGCCTACTCGGTACCGATACTCAATCAGTTCAAGCCGACAGGCAAAAAGCCGTAACCGAAATCAGCCGTAAATATGCCGCAACCGTCGTGTTAAAAGGCCATCATACATTGGTGGCCACGGCAGACGGCATAGTCTATACCAACACCAGCGGCAATGCCGGTTTGGCCACCGCAGGTAGCGGCGATGTCTTGAGCGGCATTATCGGCAGCCTGCTGGCACAAGGCATTCCGACATTCCAAGCCGCCTGCGCCGGCGTATGGCTGCACGGAGCGGCAGCCGATGTTATCAAACACAGCGGCCAAATCGAAACCGGTATGCTCGCCGGAGAAATCGCACCTGCCGCCCGATGGCTGCGCAATATTTTATCAAAAGAGTAATACTATCTATATCATAAATACAAATTGCAGGCCGTCTGAAAATCAATCTCTATTTTCAGACGGCCTGGTTTATTTTTAAGTCATTTTGCAAATTAAGGTTAAGGCGTGTATCCTTGATTTCCCTTAAAAACAACTTCACAACATATTATCATGAGTATCCTCAATAAAATCAGCAACTTTATTGGAAAAACATTTTCCCTTTGGGCGGCGCTCTTTGCCGGCATCGCTTTTTTCGCACCCGACACCTTCAAATGGGTCGGCCCTTACATTCCTTGGCTTCTGGGCATCATTATGTTCGGCATGGGCTTGACGCTCAAACCTTCCGACTTCGATATTTTGTTCAAACGCCCCAAAGCCGTCATCATCGGCGTGATTGCACAATTCGCCATCATGCCGGCAACCGCCTATCTGCTGGCCAAGCTGTTAAACCTGCCTGCCGAAATCGCAGTCGGTGTGATTTTGGTCGGCTGCTGCCCGGGCGGCACGGCTTCCAATGTAATGACTTATCTGGCGCGCGGCAATGTGGCTTTGTCGGTTGCCGTTACATCGGTTTCTACTCTGATTTCTCCATTGCTGACCCCCGCTATCTTCCTGATGCTTGCCGGTGAAATGCTGGAAATCCAAGCGGGCAGTATGTTGATGTCCATCGTCAAAATGGTTTTATTCCCCATCGTTTTGGGCTTGATTGTCCATAAAGCCTTGGGCAACAAAACTGAAAAACTGACCGACGCGCTGCCGCTGGTTTCCGTTGCCGCCATCGTACTGATTATCGGCGCGGTAGTCGGCGCCAGCAAAGGCAAGATTATTGAAAGCGGCCTGCTGATTTTCGCGGTTGTCGTACTCCACAACGGCATCGGCTATCTGCTCGGCTTCTTTGCCGCCAAATGGACCGGCCTGCCTTATGATGCACAAAAAACGCTGGCCATCGAAGTCGGTATGCAAAACTCAGGCTTGGGTGCCGCCCTTGCCGCCGCACACTTTGCCGCCGCGCCGGTCGTTGCCGTTCCCAGCGCATTGTTCAGCGTGTGGCACAATATCTCCGGCTCGCTTCTGGCAACTTATTGGGCAGCCAAAGCCGATAAAAATAAAGAATCCTAAACGTCTTTAATCATAAGCCGTCTGAACAGGGATAAACGAAATCAACGATTTCTGCCTTACCTGTTCAGACGGCCTTTATTTTGAAATCAAGCAGTATTATTGTTTCACTGCTTCGATTTGGATATTTATGTTAACTTTTTTGCTCATACCGGCACTTACCAAATAATCCAAGCCCCATTTGGTACGGTCGATGGTGGTGCTGAAATCGCCGCCGCACACTTCTGCTTTTAACATCGGGCTTTGGTAGCAGTTGAATTTGTCGGCTTTGAGTTTCACCGGCGCAGTTTTGCCGTTCATAGTCAGATTGCCATCAACGGAAAGCAGTTTTTTGCCGTTGAAATTGAATTTGGTGGATACAAAACGGATTTCAGGGTATTTGTCTGCATTGAAAATATCGGCAGATTTCAAGTGTTGGGTAAAGCGGTCAGAACCGGTTTGCAGTTTGGACAAAGGCAATACGATATCGATTGAGCCTTGGCGTTTGGCACGGTCAAATTCCAAATTGCCGGTCAAACCATAAATACCGCCGACGTTGGTGCTGGTGTTGAAATGGTCGATGGCAAAGCGGGCATTGGCATGGAATTCGTCCACTTTATAAACAGCGGCAGACGCAGCAGAAGCCAACATGGCCGAACACAATGCAAACATGATTTTTTTCATCGTCTTATCCTTAGAAATGTGAGAAGTTCCCTATCATATCACTTTTTGATGCCAACATTTTTTGCAAATGAGAAAGACAACGTTTCATCCTAAGAAAACTTCAGGCCGTCTGAACGAGAGGACAGCAAATTCAGGTGAAGCAAACACAGTTTAGTTTTATTACAAAATAGCGTGCTTCATCGCTCGTAATTGGTATAAAATAGCCAGTTATTTCTACAACGGGCCGCCAACCAACCAGCCTATTTCAGACGGCCTCAGCATAAAACAAAGGAACAAAAATGCCTGAATACCGCTCCAAAACCTCTACCCACGGCCGCAATATGGCAGGCGCGCGCGCATTGTGGCGTGCGACCGGCGTCATGGAAACCGACTTCGGCAAACCGATTATCGCCATTGCCAACTCCTTCACCCAATTCGTCCCAGGCCATGTGCACCTGCACAATATGGGCCAACTGGTTGCCCGTGAAATCGAAAAAGCCGGCGGCATTGCCAAAGAATTCAACACCATCGCCATTGACGACGGCATCGCCATGGGCCACAGCGGCATGCTCTACTCCCTGCCCAGCCGCGACCTGATTGCCGACTCCATCGAATACATGGTCAACGCCCACTGCGCCGATGCTCTGGTCTGCATTTCCAACTGCGACAAAATCACCCCAGGCATGCTGATTGCCGCCATGCGCCTGAACATTCCGACCATCTTCGTTTCCGGCGGCCCGATGGAAGCCGGTAAAGTTATCGGCGTAGCCAATATTCAACCAGAACGCCGTTTGGACTTGATTGACGCTATGATCGAATCGGCTGACGACAATATCAGCGACAAACAAGTCGAAGAAGTCGAGCAAAACGCCTGCCCGACTTGCGGCTCCTGCTCCGGCATGTTTACCGCCAACTCCATGAACTGCCTGACCGAAGCACTCGGCCTTTCCCTGCCGGGTAACGGTTCATACTTGGCGACCCACACAGGCCGCAAAGAATTGTTCCTCGAAGCCGGCCGCATGATTGTCGAAATCACCAAACGCTACTACGAGCAAGACGACGAAACCGTATTGCCGCGCAGTATTGCCACTAAAAAAGCGTTTGAAAACGCCATGACCATGGACATCGCCATGGGCGGCTCTACCAATACCATCCTGCATTTGCTCGCCGTTGCCAACGAAGCGGGCGTGGATTTCAAAATGGCCGACATAGACCGCCTGAGCCGCGTTGTACCTTGCATCTGTAAAACCGCGCCAAACAACCACGACTACTACATGGAAGACGTGCATCGCGCCGGCGGCATTTTCGCCATCCTGAAAGAATTGGACAAAGCAGGCAAACTGCACACCGACGTGTACACCATCCACGCGCCGACCCTGAAAGACGCAATTGAAAAATGGGACGTGACCAACCCTGAAAACACCCATGCCATCGAGCGTTTCAAAGCAGCTCCCGGCGGCGTGCGCACTACTCAGGCGTTCTCGCAAAACCGTATGTGGAAAACCCTCGACCTCGACCGCGAAAAAGGCTGTATCCGCGATGTTGAACATGCCTACTCGCAAGACGGCGGTTTGGCAGTATTGTTCGGCAACATCGCCGAGCGCGGCTGCGTGGTGAAAACCGCAGGCGTGGACGAGAGCATCCTCAAATTTACCGGCCGCGCCCGCGTGTTTGAAAGCCAAGAAGACGCAGTAGAAGGTATTTTGGGCAATCAAATCGTGGCCGGCGATATCGTCATTATCCGCTACGAAGGCCCTAAAGGCGGCCCGGGTATGCAAGAAATGCTGTATCCGACTTCTTACCTGAAATCCAAAGGTTTGGGCAAAGCCTGCGCCCTGCTGACCGACGGCCGCTTCTCCGGCGGTACTTCCGGCCTGTCCATCGGTCACGCTTCGCCTGAAGCGGCAGAAGGCGGCGCAATCGGTTTGGTACACGAAGGCGACGCCATCGAAATCGATATTCCAAACCGCAGCATCCACCTTGTCATTTCCGATGAAGAGCTTGCCGCACGCCGTGCCGAAATGGAAGCACGCGGCAGCAAAGCGTGGAAACCGGAAAACCGCGACCGCTACGTCTCCGCAGCCCTGCGTGCCTACGGCGCGATGGCGACTTCCGCCGACAAAGGCGCAGTACGCGACGTATCGCAAATCGAACGTTAATTAACCTGACTTTAAGGCCGTCTGAACGCTTTCAAGTGTTTCAGACGGCCTTCATTCAAACGGACAAATATGGACAAATTCATTTTAGCGATGATCGGCATGGCCATTGCCCTGTTGATTATTATTGGCGGCGGATTTATCGCTGTCGAATATTTCAAATCCCATCCTGAAGCATTCCAAGTCAAGCCGCTATCAAAATAATCATTTAACGGCATGAGTTTCAAAGAAAAAGAGCCGTAGCTCAAGGCCGTCTGAACGCAGTACATATAATGAAACACATTCTTTACTGGCTGGGTGGTTTTGCCGTCGCCCTCGGTATATTCCAATACTACGAAACCCATCGCTATTCCGAAGACCAGCTCATCTACGCCCAACCGCCGCAAAATCGTTCTGCCGTTGCCGATTTTGACGCCTTGGCGTATTTAAACTTCCTCCGCGCCTCAGCCAATCTGCCCGCACTGGCGCACTCAGCCACACTCGAACGCGCCGCGCGTAATCATGCCCGCTATCTGCTGCAAAACCCTGACGACGGACATGACGAAAAAAATATACGCAATCCCTTTTATACAGGCCCACGCCCATCAGACCGCACGCGCAAAGCCGGTTATGCCTATAAAGGCGTGCACGAAAACGTCAGCACCGGCCAGCACCCGCCAAACGAAAAAATCAACGACCATCTGCCTGCCCAACATCAGCTGGACAATCTAATGACGGCGATTTACCACCGTCTCTCCTTACTCGATCAAAATATCGACGAGGCCGGAGCGTCGTTTGAATCACAAGGCAAACAAATCGCGTTAAGCATCAATCAAGGCGACAGCAGATTCAACAGCCTCTGCCAAAAAAACCGCCCCCTATCCGACCTCAGCCGTTCGTTTTATCAAGATGCCTGTCATGGTCATGCCATTGTTTATGCGGATGAAATTTCCAACCGCAAAACCCAGCCTTACATCACCTATCCGCAAGGCAACTTCGCTTCGCCGGTTTTCCACGGCGAACGTCCCGACCCTATGCCGCATTATGAAATGACCGGCAATCCGATCAGCATCGCCTTCTCAGAACAATCGCCTCCGGTCAAAATGCGTTCGTTCAAACTGTATCAGGACACAAAAGAAATCAGAGACGTCAAAATCTTAGATAAAGATAATGACCCGAACCGCCTCCTGACCGAACGTCAATTTGCGCTGTTTCCTTTACAACCATTGGAATACGACACCGACTACCGAGCCGTGTTCGAATACCGTCAAAACGGAAAAGACAAAACGGCCGAATGGACATTCAGCACGCAAAAACCCGATTATCCTTACTTCATCGTCAAAGGCGGTGAAACGCTGGCCATCGAATCCGGACAAAAATATTTTATCCATTGGCAGGATTTTTGGTGCTTGAAGCAATGCGAACGCTACAACTACCGCATGAACCGCGACACCCAAATCGACATTATCGAACGACAGGCCGGCGGTATTATTATCCGTGTCAACGGAAGCAAAGGCAGCAGCATCCGCTTAATGCCCGAAGGCGAAGACAGGCGCGCCATTACACTTTATTTATGGAAATAAAGCCGTTTTCAGACGGCATGAAGCACCAAAAAGCTGATAAAATACCGCCTCACCCCCCTATGGCAAGCTATCCAATATGACCAAACATCCGCAAACAGCAGCCAATACCCGCTATGCCTTTGCCAGCATTGCCGCCATGTTGGCCGCATTTTTACTGTTCGTTGCCGTGATGTTGCTGCCTTTGGGGCTGACGGCGGACACCCAAGTGAGCCTAATACGGTTTTCACTCTACGCAATCGTGCTATTTGCCGTACTTGGCGGTATTTTTTCTGTACGCGTTGCCTATTTGCGTAAAAAGAACGGAGCATGACATGACCCAAGCCGATAAAATCCCACAAGAAATCCGCCTCCAGCAAGAGCGGCGCGTACTGACTTTGGTCTATGTTGACGGTGCCAAGAGCCTTCCTGCCGAATACCTGCGCGTGTACTCGCCCAGCGCGGAAGTGCGCGGACACGGTGCCGGCCAAGATGTTTTGCAAACAGGCAAAGCCGAAGTCAGCATTACCGATTTAGACCCCGTCGGCCAATACGCCTTGAAAATTACTTTTTCAGACGGCCACGACAGCGGCCTTTACGACTGGGACTATCTCTACCGACTGGCGCACAATCAAGACGCGCTTTGGCAAGACTATCTCGACCGCCTCGAGAAAGCAGGCGCGTCTAGAACGCCAAGTGCAGAAGATTTAAAACCCAAACGCACACATTCCTGCGGTAGCGGCGGTTGCGGCGGAAAGGCCGTCTGAAAAAAGGCGAAGCCGACATTGGACGACGGCAGAATCATTGACGGCAAAGCGTTCATCTCCCCGCCCAAAAAAGGATGGGTAGTGGCCATCTTCGGCGATACCAAAGCCTGCCCGCAGGCAGTGCGCGCCGCGCAAAACGCAGATGTTTTGGTGCATGAAGCAACCTTTGCGGCAGGCGATGAAGAAACAGCGGAACGAGTATTCCATTCGACCGCATCCGATGCCGCCAAGCTGGCCTTGCAAGCCAATGTGAAAGAACTTTACCTGACCCACATCAGCGCACGTTATACCGAAGAAGAGCAATGCCTGATGCTGGAGCGGCAGCCACAAACTATATTTCCCGCGTCGAAAGTGGTTGGCGATTTCGACGTATTCAATATCTGAATCCGTATTATTTTAAGAAGGCAGACACTATGAGCGACCACAAAACCCATTTCGGCTTCTCTACCGTTGACGAAGACGAAAAAGCAGGCAAAGTTGCCGAAGTCTTCCACTCCGTGGCAAAAAACTACGACATTATGAATGACGTAATGTCCGGCGGTCTGCACCGTGTTTGGAAACATTTCACCATCAATACCGCCCGCCTGAAAAAAGGCGACAAAGTATTGGACATCGCCGGCGGTACTGGCGATTTGTCCCGAGGCTGGGCGAAACGTGTGGGCAAAGAAGGCGAAGTTTGGCTGACAGACATCAACTCCTCCATGCTGACGGTCGGCCGCGACCGCCTGCTCAACGAAGGCATGATTCTGCCCGTATCGTTGGCAGACGCTGAAAAATTGCCGTTTCCCGACAACTATTTCAATCTGGTTTCCGTCGCATTCGGCCTGCGCAACATGACGCACAAAGATGCCGCGCTGAAAGAAATGTACCGCGTATTGAAACCGGGCGGCACCCTGCTGGTGTTGGAATTCTCCAAAGTGTACAAACCTTTGGAAGGCGTGTACGACCTCTACTCTTTCAAACTGTTGCCGATTATGGGCAAACTGATTGCCAAAGATGCCGACA
>NZ_JBQCWZ010000044.1:0-15547 GCF_051956895.1 Neisseria sp. P0021.S006 | reverse complement strand
TCAGCAAGTTAACCCCCTTGGCTGAAACCAACTTTCCGCCTCTGCTGTGTGAAAACGCAGCAGGGCGTTTGTTGCATTCAGACAGCCGACAAATTAAACAGGGTGACATTTTCGTTGCCTGTCAGGGCGAATATACAGACGGCCGCAGCTATATTCCTGCCGCCATTGCCAACGGTGCAACCTTTGTTTTTTGGGATGATGACGGCAAATTTACATGGAATCCCGAATGGAACGTTCCTAATCAAGGCATTAAAGATCTGAAACATCGCGCCGGTATGTTGGCGGCGCAGGTTTACGGTAATGTTTCAGACAGCCTTAAAGTTTGGGGCGTAACCGGTACCAACGGCAAAACCTCTATCACACAATGGCTGGCGCAAGCTGCCGATCTGTTGGGCGAAAAAACCGCCATTATCGGCACAGTCGGCAACGGCTTTTGGGGCACATTGGAAGAAACCACACATACCACACCTGCTCCTGTCGATGTCCAAACCCTGCTCTACCGCTTCCGCCAGCAAGGCGCAACAGCCGCCGCGATGGAAGTTTCCAGCCACGGCCTTGACCAATCGCGCGTCAACGGCGTGCCGTTTCGCAGCGCAATCTTTACCAATCTCACCCGCGACCATCTCGACTATCACGGCACCATGGAAGCCTATGGTGCCATCAAATCGCGCCTGTTCTACTGGCATGGTCTGCAACACGCCATCATCAATGTCGATGATGAATACGGTGCAGAACTCGCAGGCCGTCTGAAAAAAGACTGTCCCGATTTAGCCGTTTATGGCTATGGTTTCAGCGAGCAAGCCGATATCCGCATTACCGATTTCACCGCTTCTTCAGACGGCATGGAAGCCGTATTCCAAACACCATGGGGCGAAGGAAAATGCCGTACCCGTCTGCTCGGACGATTCAACGCGCAAAACCTCGCTGCCTGCATCGCCTTGCTTTGTGCCAACGGTTATCCGATTGATAAAGTATTGGAAGTACTGGCAAAAATCCGTCCCGCTTCAGGCCGCATGGATTGCATTATGAACAGCGGCAAACCTTTGGTCGTTGTCGATTATGCCCACACGCCGGATGCACTGGAAAAAGCACTCTCCACTTTGCAGGAAATCAAACCGCAGGGCGCGGCTTTGTGGTGCGTATTCGGCTGCGGCGGCAACCGAGACTGCGGCAAACGCCCATTGATGGGTGCGGCAGCAGTTCAGGGTGCCGATAAAGTAGTGGTTACCAGCGATAACCCGCGCTTGGAAAATCCTCAAGACATCATCAACGATATTTTGCCTGCTGTATCTAATCCTGAACGTGTCGAAGTTGATCGTGCCGTTGCCATCCGTTATGCGGTTGAGCAGGCTGCCGCTAACGACATCATTCTGATTGCTGGTAAAGGGCATGAAAACTATCAGGATGTACAAGGCGTGAAGCATCATTTCTCCGATTTTGAAATCGCAGAAAAAGCATTGGCAGAGCGCGGTTAAGCCATATCGCAAATGTTCAGACGGCCCGAAACCTTAAGGCCGTCTGAAAAAGATTTAAACATATACAATAAAAGCAATACGACACACGCATTACGGCACGTCAGCCATTAAACCCATCACAGTTGTTTGTTTCGGAAGACTTTTTAATAAGGCCGTCTGAACAACAAGGAGACCGATTTGATGCTGAAAATGCCGACAAAAACCTTATTAATCAGTGCAGCCGTAGTTTTATTTGCAGGCTGTACAACCAAACAACTTCCGCGTCCTACTGCCGAAATCGAGCAGTTGAGGGCGCAACAGCCTCCGGTCGAGCAAAGCCTGCCGAATCCCGTTAAAGGCAAGCGTTTTGACGACACTTGGGGCGCAGCGCGCAGTCAGGGGCGAAGGCATGAAGGTGTGGATATTTTTGCTAAGAAAAACACGCCGATACGCAGTACCACGCCCGGTATCGTCACCAAAATCGGGCGCAACCGATTGGGCGGTAAAGTTATCGGTATTCAAGGGCCGGGTGCGTGGCATTACTATGCCCACCTCAATAAATTTGCCCGTATCCGCCTGTATGAACGAGTAAAAGAAGGACAGGTCATCGGCTATGTCGGTAAAACCGGCAATGCCAGAACCACACCGGCCCACCTGCATTACGGTGTATATCTGCCGAACGGCGCGGTGAATCCGTATCCGCTGATTAATCAGAACAGATAGGCCGTCTGAACAAGATTTGAGAGTATGAACGCAAAGAAATTGGTTAAGGCAACGAATATCGTCGGTATGGTGGCAGTTGTGCTGCTGGTGTACTGGGTATTTGTTCTGATTCTATCCAATGTTTTCGGGCTTAAGGTGTTCCGCGAATACATTACGGAAATTTTCCTGATGAGTATTTTGGGGATTTTTGCCGTGATGGCGGGTGCCTTGATACTGAACATCATGCTGAATTTGACCCGTATTGCCGAGCGAGGACAAGAGGAAGAAAGCAAAGGTGGCCGAAAAACCTTATATTTGTTGTTGGCAGTATTTCCCGTTTTAGCAGCCCTGTTATTTGGCGGAAATTATCTGACTGTTCAGAAAAAACGTCAGATTTTGACTCAATCTCTAGAGCGTATCGTCAAGGATAATCCATCGCAAATCAATGCATTGGCAGATTATCGTTTTGATTTTGCGTATATTAAAAAAGCAGCGTTAATCCTTGAGCTGATGTCGAAGGAAGATTCTGCCTTTAAAGCAGCTACAGTGATTGTGCCGGATACGATCGGTAATAAACAGGTTTATTTGGCTTTCTCAGCTGATTCCCAGTTAAGTGGGATTGATGAGCAGGCACCCAATGCTCGGGGAGTAGGCGATGATAATGGTTTTGTCGTTACTCGGAATGGCAATAAAGAAACAATCAGCAAAACGCAATATCTTTATGCCCCAAATCTGAGCGAGCGTGAATACTTGCAGAGGGTATTTGCTGGACAAACAAATGAAATACGTTATGAGGCAAAAGATGGCAATTACAGCCTTTGCCACCCCTACCGCCAAAACGGTGAAACCATTGTATTGTGTTTTTCCGATTACCAGCAGTACGGGAAAATCGGCAGTTGATAAGAGAAAGTGATTTGTAGTATGAAAAGTTGGTTTTCCAATACATTTCCTGAATATAAAAAATTGCCCAAAAGCGGCAAATTTATGGCATGGCTGACTTTTGTGCAGGGCGTGGTTTGGTTGATTCTGGCATCAATTCAGAGTGTGCAAGGACTGATTAACAGCATAGCATGGGCTGTGTTTTTTGGGATTTTACTTTTCATTTTGGGTATGTTGGCGTTGTCTGCAGCATGGAATGCGTTTAAATTCCGTGAAGTCGGTTTTAAGAGAATGACATATGTGTACATGCCATGCTTATTGCAAATTGCTTTTGCAAGCGATGTATTTTCTTTTGTATTTTATATAGATAGTGTATTGAAACTATGGTTCAGCCTTACGGTAAATAAGCTTTCTGTCGGTGTAAATTTTGCCGCTATTCTTTTTATTGTGCTGGCAGGACGTAATTATCGTCATTTAAAAATGGTTTCCCAAAATACGGATAAAAATGTGGAACCGTTAGAACAAGTAGAACAAGGACAAGAAACACAATCATGAAACCACTAGACCTAAATTTCATCTGTCAAACGCTCGGCCTTCCGGTGCCGTCTGAAAATCAACCCGTTTCGCGTATTGTTACAGACAGCCGCGATATTCAGGAAGGCGACGTATTTTTCGCGCTTGCCGGAGAGCGCTTTGACGCGCATGACTTTGTTGAAGATGTTTTGGCAGCAGGGGCAACGGCAGTTGTGGTTTCGCGCGAAGATTGTGCGGCTTTGAAAGGCGCATTGAAGGTTGACGATACGCTTGCGGCTTTGCAAAAACTGGCGAAGGCGTGGCGTGAAAATGTGAATCCGTTTGTCTTTGGCATTACCGGCTCTTCCGGTAAAACGACGGTTAAAGAGATGTTGGCCTGCGTATTGCGTCATCGATTCGGTAATGAAGCTGTGTTGGCGACTGCCGGCAATTTTAACAATCATATCGGCCTGCCGCTGACTTTGTTGAAACTGAACGAAAAACACCGCTACTCCGTCATTGAAATGGGTATGAACCATTTTGGCGAATTGTCTTTGCTGACCCAAATTGCCGGTCCGAATGTTGCTCTGGTTAATAACGCTTTGCGCGCGCATGTCGGTTGCGGTTTTGATGGCGTCGGCGATATTGCTAAAGCAAAAAGTGAAATCTACGAAGGTTTGCTTTCAGACGGCATTGCGCTGATTCCGTGCGAAGATGCCAATATCGCTACATTTGAAGCTGCTACTGCGCAATTGAATGCTCAGACTTTCGGCGTTGCCAGTGGCGATGTCCATGCAGAAAATATTGAGTTGAAACCGTTGTCCTGCGAATTTGATTTGGTGCGTGGCAATGAACGTGTTGCCGTGGTGTTGCCAGTCCCCGGCCGTCACAATGTGCATAATGCCGTAGCGGCGGCTGCTCTGGCTTTGGCGGCAGGTTTGAGCCTTGCCGAAGTTTCAGACGGCCTGAAAAATTTCAGTAATATCAAAGGTCGTCTGAATATCAAGCAAGGCATTAAAGGCGCGACTTTGATTGACGATACTTATAATGCCAACCCCGACAGTATGAAAGCCGCCATTGATGTGCTCGCTGCTATGCCTGCGCCGCGTATTTTTGTGATGGGCGACATGGGCGAATTGGGTGAGGACGAAGCCGCCGCCATGCACGCCGAAGTTGGCGCGTATGCACGGGATAAAGGCATCGAGGCCGCATATTTTGTCGGCGACAACAGCGTTGAAGCAGCGGAAACGTTTGGCGCGGAAGGTTTGTGGTTTGCTGACAAAGATCCGCTGATTCAAGTGTTGAGCCACGATTTGCCTGAACGCGCTACTGTATTGGTCAAGGGATCACGCTTTATGAAGATGGAAGAAGTGGTCGAGGCACTGACGGATAAAGAGGTTGTCTGAAAATGGAACAGAAAAGGAAACGGCCTATACTGTTGCAGGTTATCGTTGGGATGATGGTAGTGGCAGCAGTTTTATGGCCGGTTGCAGTGTGGCAGTACATCAAAGATGTAGGATTTGAGACAATAAGCGAAGCATACGAAAGCACAAGAGGACGTTGGGGTTGGTTTGAATTTTGGTTAGGAAATTTTCATTTGCTTGTGCAAGTGATATTGATGCTGGTTAGTGCTGTTGGATTATGGAGAGGTAAGGATTGGGCGCGTAGGTTATGGCTGTATACTGTATATCGTCTACAATATGGTCGGTTATTTGGTTTCCCCTAGAATCGGGTTTCCATTGTTGGATGTCATTATTCGCGCTGCAATTTGTTACAGCTTGTTTTGCTTACATCCCAAGGATTATTTTCAGACCCAAGAAAATAAAACTTAAGAAGGCCGTCTGAAATATGAAAAAGATTTTACTATTGACTGGTTTGCTGATTGCCGCGTTTTATGCCGGAATGAAAGTACAGGCATTTATCTATGAAGATACCTGCTTGGATTTAGGCGGCGGAAAGAATCCCGGAAACTATCCGATTTGCGTGGTAGAGAAATAATCTTACTCAATAAGGCCGTCTGAAATTTCAGACGGCATACCGATTTATTTTTAATTGGGCAATAAGCCCACTGTAACAACAAAAACAAAAAAGGAAGCCCCATGTTTTTATGGCTCGCACATTTCAGTAACTGGTTAACCGGCCTGAATATTTTTCAATACACCACATTCCGTGCCGTGATGGCTGCGCTGACTGCTTTGGCGTTTTCTCTATTGCTTGGTCCGTGGACCATCCGCAAGCTGACTGCGCTTAAAGTCGGCCAAGCCGTCCGTACTGACGGCCCTCAAACCCACCTGATCAAAAACGGTACGCCAACCATGGGCGGCTCGCTGATTTTGACCGCTATTACCGTGTCCACAATTTTGTGGGGCAACTGGGCAAATCCTTATATCTGGATTCTCTTAGGCGTCTTGCTTGCTACCGGCGCACTCGGTTTTTACGACGACTGGCGTAAAGTGGTTTATAAAGACCCTAACGGCGTGTCTGCCAAATTCAAAATGGTGTGGCAGTCCAGCGTTGCCATCATCGCCGGTTTGGCGTTGTTCTACCTTGCGACAAATTCTGCCAACAATATCCTGATTGTTCCCTTCTTCAAACAAGTTGCCTTGCCGCTTGGCGTAGTTGGCTTCTTGGTATTGTCCTACCTGACCATCGTCGGCACATCCAATGCCGTTAACCTGACCGACGGATTGGACGGCTTAGCCGCATTCCCCGTTGTACTTGTCGCCGCCGGTCTTGCTATCTTTGCCTATGCCAGCGGCCACTCCCAATTTGCCCAATACCTGCAATTGCCTTACGTTGCCGGCGCAAACGAAGTGGTGATTTTCTGTACCGCCATGTGTGGTGCGTGTCTCGGCTTTTTGTGGTTTAACGCCTATCCGGCACAAGTCTTTATGGGCGACGTCGGCGCGCTCGCGCTTGGTGCGGCGCTCGGTACCGTTGCCGTCATCATCCGCCAAGAATTTGTCCTCGTCATCATGGGCGGCCTGTTTGTTGTTGAAGCCATTTCCGTTATGTTGCAAGTCGGTTGGTACAAACGAACCAAAAAACGCATCTTTCTGATGGCGCCGATTCATCACCATTACGAACAAAAAGGCTGGAAAGAAACCCAAGTCGTTGTCCGCTTCTGGATTATCACCATCGTCTTGGTGCTGATTGGTTTAAGTACCCTCAAAATCCGCTAAATCTCCAAAGGCCGTCTGAAAGTTTCAGACGGCCATTATGTAAGGTAAGCATGCTTGCCTGAATCCTACGTCCCAAAATAAATCCCGCAATAATCCACACAGAAAGTCTCCAAACATGTACCAATCTTTCGGCGGCGCAACCGGCATCCGCACCCTGACCGACCGTTTCTACGACTTAATGGAACTTGAGCCGAAATACCAAGCCTTACGCCAAATGCACGGCGAAGACATGACCCTGATACGCGAAAAGCTCTACGAATTTTTCAGCGGCTGGCTCGGCGGTCCACAACTCTTTGTCGAAAAATACGGCCATCCCCAACTGCGTGCCCGCCATATGCCTTTTGCCGTCAACGTACAAGTCCGCAACGAATGGATCGCCTGCTTTGCCCAAGCCATGAGCGAACTGGACATCGATAAAGCACTTGCCGAGCCGGTTTTAATCCAAGTTTTTGCCATGGCAGATTGGTGTCGTAACCAAAACGAAGACGGTATCGAACCGCCTATGCCGCCAATGGCGGTTGACCCATGGGTGCGCACACCGGAATTGCAGCAGATTTTGAGTAGCTACGGTGTAAACAGATTTTTTGAGGAATTTTCAGATTAAGTCTGTTTGAAAATGCTGCTATGACATTAAAGAATATAAGAGAGAATGTAAAATGAAAAATTGGTTAAGAAAAATAGCAGTTGCTTTGTTTGGATTCGGACAGATGGCTAATACAAGTGATATCCCAAATTTTGCAGAAACAGAGCAAGAAGCCAAACAAGGGAATGCTGCATCCCAATTTAATTTAGGTTTGATGTATTACTTGGGGAAAGGGGCTACCAAAGATTATAAACAGGCAGAACATTGGTTCCGTAGAGCGGCAGAACAGGGGGATGTTGAAGCGCAGAGCAATCTAGGGGGATTATATTATAAGGGACAAGGTGTTGCTCAAGATTATGAGTAAGCCAAATATTGGTTTCAAAAAGCTGCTGCACAAGGCTTTGCTAAAGCTCAGTATGATTTAGGAACAATCTATTTTTTTGGTAAAGGCATTGAACAAGATTATGATCAAGCAGCTCAATGGTATGAAAAGGCGGCAGAACAAGGGTATCTTGATGCCCAATACAATTTAGCCATTATGTATGATAACGGATTAGGTGTCGGTAAAGCTCCTGAGAAGGCGTTCCAATGGTATCGAAAGGCGGCGGAGCAGGGAGATAATCAAGCACAATATACTGTGGCTACAAGGTATATGCATGGTTTAGGCGTGCAAAAAGATTTTAAACAGGCGGTGCTATGGCTACATCGTGCAGCAGATCAAGAAAATATCAAAGCTCAATCAGATCTTGGCGTGGCTTATCATAATGGATTCGGTGTTCGTCAAGATGATAAGCAGGCCTTATATTGGTATCGTAAAGCAGCGGAGCAAGGAAGTTCTGAGGCCCAATACAATTTAGGTGTAATGTATCTAAAAGGGCAAGGTGTACGTCAAAGTAAAATAGTTGCTAAAGAATGGTTTAAGAAGGCTTGTGCTAATGGAGACAAGCAAAGTTGTGATGCTTATCAAAAATTGGATTAGGCAGGATATTAAATTTTGCTAAGGGCCGTCTGAAAAACTAGGATAAAACAGAAATAATAATTTGAATGTAATGGATTTTAAAATGAAGGTTTCGGTGAAAAAAATAATAATGGGTGTGATGGCTTGCTTTGGGTTAGGGCAGGCAGCTTTAGCTGAAAGTATTCCGGATTTTAAGAATATGCTGAGAGCTGCGGAGCAAGGAGATCCAGAAGCTCAATTAAGTATTGGAGCAATGTATGCGAATGGACAGGGTATTAGTCAAGACAACAGGCTAGCAGTGCAGTGGTTTCGTAAGGCAGCAGAGCAAGAGAATGCTAAAGCTCAATTTAACTTGGGTGTAATGTATCAGCTGGGGCAAGGTGTTGGTCAAGATTATGTACAGGCGGCAGAATGGTATCGTAAGGCTGCCGAACAGGGTGATACTGGAGCTCAAAATAATTTGGGTATGTTGTATCAAAATGGGCAAGGTGTTAGTCAAGACTATGCTCAGGCTGCGGAATGGTTTTATAGGGCTGCGAATCAGGAAAATACAGATGCTCAGTTAAATTTGGGTATGCTGTATGCTAATGGGCAAGGTGTTGGCAAAGACTATGAGAAGGCGTTGAAATGGTTTCGTAGAGCGGCTGGTCATGGAGATGCCATAGGTCAGTATAATTTAGGTGTGGCATATGCTAACGGGGAAGGAGTGCATCAGGATTACATACAGGCTATAGGATGGTATCGTAAAGCTGCGGAACAAGGGAATGTAGATGCACAATATAATTTAGGCGATATGTATGCGAGTGGGGAAGGTGTACGTCAAGATTATGTAGAGGCGATTAAGTGGTACAGAAAGGCAGCAGAGCAGGGAGATGCTCAAGCTCAATTTAATTTGGGCATGATGTACCTTCAAGGGCAAGGAGTCCGTCAAGACAATGCACAGGCAGTGCAGTGGTTTGGCAGGGCGGCAGAACAAGGGCATGCTAAAGCCCAATATAATTTGGGTGTAATGTATGCCAATGGGCAAGGAATTCGTCAAGATGATGTACAGGCGGTGAGGTGGTATCACAAGGCTGCAGAACAAGGTGTTGCTCAAGCGCAATTCAATTTGGGTATAATGTATGATCAAGGGCAAGGAGTTCGTCAAGATGATGCACAGGCAGTGCATTGGTATCGTAAGGCGGCAGAGCAAGGATATGCAGAAGCCCAATATAATTTTGGTGTGATGTATGCCAACGGAGAAGGTGTTCGTCAGAATTATAAGATTGCCAAAGATTGGTTTGGTAAGGCTTGTGATAATGGATTGCAACGAGGTTGCGATGCTTACCGAGAATTGAATCAGAAAGGATATTGAATCCTTATTCAAAGGCCGTCTGAAAAACTTAGGACAAAACCAAAATGACTTTTCAAAATAAAAAAATCCTCGTCGCCGGACTAGGCGGCACGGGCATTTCTATGATTGCCTACCTGCGCAAAAACGGCGCGGAGGTTGCCGCGTATGATGCGGAGCTGAAACCGGAGCGCGTGTCGCAAATCGGTAAGATGTTTGACGGGCTGGTGTTTTATACGGGCCGTCTGAAAGATGCGTTGGATAATGGTTTCGATATTTTGGCGCTCAGTCCCGGCATCAGCGAGCGTCAGCCAGATATCGAGGCGTTCAAGCAAAACGGTGGGCGCGTGTTGGGCGATATCGAATTGCTGGCGGGCATTGTGAACCGCCGCGGCGACAAGGTGATTGCGATTACCGGCAGCAACGGCAAAACGACGGTAACGAGCTTGGTCGGCTATCTCTGCATCAAGTGCGGGCTGGATACTGTCATCGCGGGCAATATCGGCACGCCGGTTTTGGAAGCGGAATTGCAGCGCGAAGGCAAAAAGGCGGACGTGTGGGTGTTGGAGCTTTCCAGCTTCCAACTGGAAAACACTGAAAGCCTGCGCCCGACTGCGGCGACGGTGCTGAACATTTCCGAAGACCATCTCGACCGCTACGACGACTTGCTCGACTACGCGCATACCAAAGCCAAGATTTTCCGTGGCGATGGCGTGCAGGTTTTAAATTCAGACGACGTGTTCTGCCGCGCCATGAAGCGTGCCGGGCGCGAGGTGAAATGGTTTTCATTGGAGCACCAAGCCGATTTTTGGTTGGAACGCGAGACAGGCCGACTGAAACAAGGCAATGAAGATTTGATTGCCACGCAAGACATTCCGTTGCAAGGTTTGCACAACGCCGCCAATGTGATGGCTGCCGTAGCTTTGTGTGAGGCTATCGGTTTGCCGCGAAATGAATTGCTCGAACACGTTAAAACCTTCCAAGGCCTGCCGCACCGCGTGGAAAAAATCGGCGAGAAAAACGGCGTGGTGTTTATCGACGACAGCAAAGGCACGAATGTCGGCGCGACCGCCGCCGCGATTGCCGGTTTGCAAAATCCGCTCTTCGTGATTTTGGGCGGCATGGGCAAAGGGCAGGACTTCACGCCCCTGCGCGATGCGCTTGCCGGCAAGGCAAAAGGTGTGTTCTTGATTGGTGTCGATGCGCCGCAAATCCGCCGCGATTTGGACGGCTGCGGCTTGAATATGACCGACTGCGCCACTTTGGAAGAAGCCGTTCAAACGGCATACGCCCAAGCCGAAGCGGGCGATATCGTGTTGCTCAGCCCGGCTTGTGCGAGCTTTGATATGTTTAAAGGCTATGCGCACCGTTCGGAAGTGTTTATTGAAGCGTTTAAGGCTTTGTAAGGCCGTCTGAAAGATGAAAAGAGGGTTGGTTTTACCGTAAACCTTGTGTGTCATTGTCTCAAAGGTCGTCTGAAAACGTTAAGGCAGTTTCAGACGACCTTTTTGCAGCAACGGTAAACTTGTTCCTTGCCTTTATCCGGTGTTACTGTTTCTTAAAATTTGCCTATGCGGGCAAACGGCGAGGCGGCGGGCAGCTATGCCTGACCGACAAAACGTGTGTTTATCAATCCGAAAGGAAAACCCATGAATTTTCAAGACTACATCCGTTACGATGCCGTCGGTTTGGCAGAGCTGATCCGTAAAAAAGAAGTCTCCGCCGATGAAGTGTTGCAGGCTGCTTTAAACCGCTTGGATGAAGTCAATCCCAAGCTCAATCTGTTGGCGCACGATTTGCGCGAACGCGCGGCGGCGTGGCAGGGGTCGTCTGAAAATGCCGATACGCCGCTGGCGGGCGTACCGTTTTTGCTCAAAGACTTGCTGGCGGATTGGGAAGGCGCGCCGACATGGTCGGGTTCGCGTATGATGCAGCATTACATTGCCAAACAAAACAGCGATTTGACCCAAGCCTATCTCGATGCGGGGCTGCGCGTGTTCGGCAAAACCACTACGCCCGAATGGGGCGCGTATCCCGTTACCGAAACCGAAATTTACGGCATCACGCGCAATCCGTGGCATTTGGATTACACCGCGGGCGGCAGCAGCGGAGGCGCGGCGGCGGCAGTGGCTTCGGGCGTCGTACCCGCAGCGCACGGCAGCGACGGTGGCGGCTCCATTCGCTTACCCGCGCACAACTGCGGCGTGTTCGGGCTGAAACCCACGCGCGGCCGCAGCAGTTACGCGCCGAACGCATCGGAGGCATGGCAAGGTTTGGTATGCGACCATGTGTTGACCCGCAGTGTACGCGACAGCGCGGTTTTGCTGGACATCGCCGCCCAAACCCAAGCCCGCGCCCTGTATGCTTGCCCGCCGCTGCCCGAAAACGGTTTTGCAGGCAGCCTGAAACAAGAAACAGGTCGTCTGAAAATAGCTTTTTGGAAACAGGCATGGTTTGGCGGTGGCAACGACGAAGGCACGGAAGCCGCGTTCGCCCATAGTTTGAAACTGATGCAAGACGCGGGACACAAATTGGAAGAAGCCACGCCCGATTTTGCGCCGCCTGAACAGCTCAACCGAGCCGCCCGCATCATCGTCATGGGCGAAACGGCAAAACTGTTCTACCAATATCAATACGAAACCGGACAAAAACTGCCGCACTGCCTGCTTGAGCCGACAACGTGGGCAATGATTGTGCAGGGTCGGCAAATCAGTGCGGGCGAAATGGCATGGGCGCGCGACGTGATGCTGGCGCAGGAACGTGCCGCCAAAGCATTTTTCACACGCTACGACGTGTTGATGACGCCCGTCTGCCCGCGCACCACGCCGAAAATCGGCGAAATGATGCCGCCGCCCGCCGCACAAAAAGCCATGCGCCTGCTGTTCGGCACGCTGCGCTTGGGTTTTCTGTTGAAAAACAACCCGTTTTTAGAAAAAGAAGCCGCCACGACGCTGCAATACGTCGGTTATACGTCGCCGCTGAACATGAGCGGCAACCCCGCCATGAGCGTGCCGCTTTACCGGCATAACGGGCTGCCTGTCGGTACCCAGTTCGCCGCCGCACACGGGCGCGAAGACACGCTGCTTAGCCTCGCCGCGCAGTTGGAACAGATACAGCCGTGGGCGGAAATACCGCAGTTGGCGTAGGGTTTGCATGGGATAAAAAGTAGCCTATTTCCTGAAGAAAAGATTTATACAAGGCTATCTGAAAACATAAAAGCGATTTCAGACGACCTTTTGCCGATATCAAAGGGTAGGGGAGGGCGCAAAGAACGTCAGAATCCGACATCTTTAAAGAATCTGAATTGTTGGTTTGGAAATAAACCTTTAAAATAACGTTAATTCATTTTTTCAGACGGCCTCTTGCCCATTTGCAGGCCGTCTGAATATTTTATTCAAGCCGTTACGGATGTTTTCATGATTAGTCTTTCCAAAATGCTTGACCGGCCGATTGCGCGCGATGGTCGGAAGTTTGATGTTTCTCTCTTGTGGATGGTCGTCTTAATGACGGTCTTCAGCCTGATTATGATTTATTCGGCTTCTATTGCGTATGCAGCATCGGAAGGGGGCAGCCAGTTTTCTTTTGTGTCCAAACAGGCAATGTTTATCCTGTTTACAGTGGCTATATGCTTGCCGCTTTTCCTGCTGAAGATGAGTTTCTGGCGGCGGATTATTCCGTTTTATTTTGCTGTTTCAGGTTTGCTGTTGTTGCTGGTTTTGTTTGTCGGCCGTGAGATTAATGGCGCGACGCGCTGGATTCATATCGGGCCGCTCAACTTGCAACCGACTGAATTTTTCAAATTGGCAACGGTTTTGTATTTGTCCAGCCTGTTTACGCGCCGTGAAGAAATGTTGCGCGATTTGGATTCTTTGGGTTGGTCGTCTTTGTTTACCGGTATTGGCGATTTGGTGTGCAGCCCTTTTAAAAGTGACGCGTGGGTAAGGGTAAAGGAACGCTTCCGCAAGTTTAAGACTTTGATTCTGCCGATTATGTTGGTGGCGGTCGGTTTGGTTTTGATTATGGGTCAGCCGGACTTTGGCTCGTTTGTCGTGATTGTCGTGATTACCATGGGTATGCTGTTTTTGGCAGGTTTTCCGTGGAAGTATTTTGCCGTATTGGTGGCGACCGTTGTGAGCGGTATGGGCTTGTTGATTTTGGCCGCACCTTACCGTATGGCGCGTGTGGCGGCGTTTTTGGACCCTTGGAGCGATCCTTTGGGTAAAGGCTATCAGCTGACGCATTCCTTGATGGCGATTGCGCGCGGCGGCTGGTTTGGCGAGGGCTTGGGTGCAAGTTTGGAAAAACGTTTCTACCTGCCTGAAGCGCATACGGACTTTATTTTTGCCGTTATCGGTGAAGAATTTGGCTTTGTCGGGATGCTGGTTTTGGTGTTCTGCTACGGCTGGCTGGTGTGGCGCGCGTTTTCCATCGGCAAGCAGGCGCGTGATTCGGGCTTGATGTTCAGCGCGTATATTGCCAACGGTATCGGTATTTGGATTGGTATTCAAAGTTTCTTCAATATCGGTGTAAACATCGGTATCCTGCCTACTAAAGGTCTGACTTTGCCGTTTATGTCTTACGGCGGTTCGGCTGTCTTTATCATGCTGGTGTGCGTTACTTTGTTATTGCGCATTGATTATGAAAACCGCCAAAAAATGCGCGGTTATTCGGTGGAGTAAAACCATGAGCGGTAAAACTTTTATGCTGATGGCCGGCGGTACGGGCGGCCATATTTTCCCTGCATTGGCGGTTGCCGAGTCGCTGCAAAAGCACGGCCATCATGTGATTTGGCTGGGCAGTCAGGATTCGATGGAAGAGCGTATCGTGCCGCAATACGGCATACGCTTGGAAACGCTGGCCATTAAAGGTATTCGTGGCAACGGTATTAAGCGCAAGCTGATGTTGCCGTTTACGCTGTATAAAACCGTCCGTGCGGCGCAGCAGATTATTAAGAAACACCGTGTCGAGTGTGTTATCGGTTTTGGCGGTTTCGTTACCTTCCCCGGCGGTTTGGCGGCAAAACTGTGCGGTGTGCCGATTGTGATTCACGAGCAAAATGCCGTGGCAGGTTTGTCCAACCGCCAACTGTCGCGCTGGGCGAAACGGGTGTTATACGCTTTCCCGAAAGCGTTCAGTCACGAAGGCGGTTTGGTCGGCAACCCCGTCCGCGCGGATATTGCCAACCTGCCTGAGCCTGCCGAACGCTTCCAAGGGCGTGAAGGTCGTCTGAAAATCTTGGTGGTCGGCGGCAGTTTGGGTGCGGATGTGTTGAACAAAACCGTTCCGCAAGCTTTGGCATTATTGCCTGAGGCTGCCCGTCCGCAAATGTATCATCAGTCCGGCCGCAATAAATTGGGTAACCTGCAGGCGGATTATGATGCATTGGGTGTGCAAGCCGAGTGCGTTGAATTTATTACCGATATGGTATCTGCCTACCGCGATGCCGATTTGGTGATTTGCCGTGCCGGCGCGCTGACGATTGCCGAGTTGACGGCTGCAGGTTTGGGTGCATTGCTGGTGCCATATCCGCACGCAGTGGACGATCATCAAACAGCCAATGCGCGCTTTATGGTGCAGGCCGAAGCTGGTTTGCTGCTGCCGCAAACCCAACTGACGGCAGAAAAACTGGCCGAAATCCTCGGCGGATTAAACCGTGAAAAATGCCTGAAATGGGCGAAAAATGCCCGTACGCTGGCGTTGCCGCACAGCGCGGACGATGTGGTGGAAGTTGCCATCTCTTGTACCGAATAAGCAGGCAGACTTCGATTCAAGGCCGTCTGAAAAGTTGATTAACGGCGTTTCAGACGGCCTTTATTGCTTTTGTTAAAATTCCTTTACAATAAAAGCATAGCGCAGAAGCGGATAGCCCTTTAAAATAACGCCTTTACGCACTAAAAACCAACCGGAACGCAACGTTATGATGAAAAATCGAGTGACCAACATCCA
>NZ_JBQCWZ010000043.1:0-15715 GCF_051956895.1 Neisseria sp. P0021.S006 | reverse complement strand
CCCGACAGGCTGATGACGACTTGTTGCGCGGCGACATAATCTTCGCCGAATGGCGCCACCAAAAAGACGATAAACGAAAACGCGCTGGCTTCTAGAAAATAAGACAAGCCGATGGGTGCGCCGATTTTCCAAATCTGTTTAAAGGCCGCCAAATCGGGTTTGCCGATTTTTGCCGTCAAGCCAAACGGACGGAAGAATTTTTCTTTGGTGATATAAAGCCACAAAGCCAATGCGCTGAACCAAAATACCGCTGCCGTTGCCACGCCGCAACCTGCGCCGCCCAAAGCAGGCATACCGAATTTGCCGTAAACGAACACATAGTTCAGCGGTACATTCAACGCAAATGCCGCGAAGCTGACCAACATAATTACGCGCGGACGGTTCAAGCTTGAGGCATAGGCGTGCAGAGCGCGGTGTATCATGGCGGCCGGCATAGCCAAGCTGGTAAAGAACATATATTGCGCCATCGTGTCTTCGACATAATTGTTCAATGTCAGCCAATGACGGAAAGGCGTAATCATCGCCCACATCAACAACATGCCGAATACGCCCAAACACAAGCCAAACCAAATGCCTTGCATTCCTGTTTTGCCGACTTCTTCGGTTTTACCTGCGCCGTACAACTGGGCAATCATCGGGTTCAACGCCGCCATCACGCCCATAAAGGTAATGTAAATCGTGGAAAATGCGCTGCTGCCCAAAGCCACCGCGGCCAAATCTTCCTTACCTGCGCCACCAGCCATTACCGTATCGACAAAACCAATACCCACTTGCGCCACTTGCGCCA
Organism: Neisseria sp. P0021.S006; assembly: GCF_051956895.1. Classification (NCBI taxonomy): domain Bacteria; kingdom Pseudomonadati; phylum Pseudomonadota; class Betaproteobacteria; order Neisseriales; family Neisseriaceae; genus Neisseria; species Neisseria sp. P0021.S006. The sequence continues at coordinate 14,928 of NZ_JBQCWZ010000043.1, read as the reverse complement.
ACAGCATAGGCAGGGCGAGGGCAGTAAGCAGGCGGGTTTCTTTTAAGAAAACAGGAAAGGCAAAGCGGTTGAGGTTCAGTAGCATAATGTGTGCGATTTGAGGATAAAGGCCGTCTGAAAACAGAAACGTAAAATTATAAAGGGTAAAGTTGATAAGCAGGCAATATGTTGTTTAATCGCTAAATTTTTCAGACGGCCTTAAAAGTCGGATGTCTTTTTACTGCTTCCAACCAGCTGTCCGGCGTTTGAAACTGCATCAGGCCGTCTGAAAGCGATACTGCGGCTTGGGTAGTCGAAGCGCGGGTCAGTTTTTCGTTGGTTTCAGCATCGTAAATGGTGTAATCGATACGCAGGCAGCTTTCGATTTCAACGATATCCATATCAACGCGGATTTTTTGGCCGAAACGGGCAGGACGGATGTATTTGAGGTTCATCTGCACAATCGGCCAGCTGTACCCCTGTCGCCCCATTTCATTGTAGTCATAACCGATGGAAGACAAAAAAGCGCAACGTGCGGTTTCAAGGTATTTGACATAGTTGCCGTGCCACACGATGTGCATGGCATCTACGTCAAAAAAAGGAACTTCGGTTTTAAAGCTGTGTTGGCAGTAGATGTGTTTTTTCATGGTTTAAAAGAGTAAGTGTGATGGTTTCAGACGGCGTCTTCGCCCCAAAAATCATAAAAATTGAACCATTGTAGCGGATTTTGCGCACATTCTTGCGCCAGAATGTCGGCAAAACCCTGCATCGCGTCTTTGACGGCAGCCTCGCGGTTGCCGCGTTTCCAGCTGGAAGTATCGGTAAAGCGGCGCAGTTTCAAATGATAGCGGCCGTTTTGTTTGACGCAAAACAGCGTGTTTACCTGCGTTTTTAAAAGCGAAGCCAACAGCCATGCGCCTTGCGGCATAGGGGCAGTGTGGCCTAAGAAATTAATGTCGGCGGTTTTCTCGCCGCGTACAGGCACGCGATCGGCCGCGATGGCAATCCATTCGCCGTTTTCGATACGGTGGTTTAATTCCATCATCAGGGTGGTGTCCAAATCTGTCACCTGAATCAGACGGATATGATCTGCGCCGGCTTTTTGCAATGCCTCGTTAAATGCCTGCGCGTGTTTGCTGTGCACCAATACGTTGAGTCTGAAATTTTTATGGTGCGACACCAGCGCACGGCAAACTTCGGTATTGCCCAAGTGTGAGCAGGCAAAAATCTGGCCGCGTTCGTTGCGCTTGACTTGCGAATAGATGTCGTCCGGATCTTCAATTACCAAATCTTCATAACGGATTTTGCGTTGCCACACGGCAAAACGGTCGCAAACTGCTTCGCCAAATGCAACGAATTGTTTGAATACGCTGTGTTTCGGCAGGACGGTATGGGGAAAGGCCGTCTGAAGACGGGTTTGATAGCGTAAGACATGACGGCGCGGTTTGGGCGCGGTTGCATAAAAATACAGCACCACAAACCAAATGCACGGCCTCATTAAAAAGGCCGGCAGATGGCGCACCATCAATGTAGTCAGGGCGAGAAACAGGCGGCTGCCGCGTTCGGGTTGGGCCGCCCAATGGGTTTGTTTATGGTCGGTCATGGTTTCAGACGGCCTTTCCAAAAACTTTGCCCAATCGGTGTTTCAACATACCGAAAAACAGCCGTGTGTGCATTTTGCTGATGCGGACATTGTCGGCAAAGGCATCGAAGTGGGACACGCCGTCGGCGGCGTATTGGACGGGTGTTTTAACCCAAACCGGTTTGACGTCGCGCCAGTACAGGCGGATAAGGATTTCCGTGTCGAAGTCCATACGGTCGCCTACGGTTTCTTCGCGGACGACGGATAGCGCGGGTGCAAGCGGATAGAGGCGGAAGCCGCACATGCCGTCTTTGATGTCGCATGACCAAGTGTGCAGCATATTCCAAAAGTCGGTAATTTTGCGTCCGTAAAGCCGTGCTTTGGGCGCGTCGTCGCCGTATTGCGGCCAACCGCAGACAACGGCTTCGGGATTTTGTTCCGCAGCAGCAAGGAGTTTGGGTGTATCGTTTAAGCAGTGTTGGCCGTCTGCATCAACCTGCAAGACGTGGGTATAACCATGCTCTTCGGCGTATTCCAAACCGGTTTTGACCGCTGCGCCTTTGCCGCCGTTAATGGGGCGGTAAAGGACATCGATGCCGTCTGAAACCAAAGCCTGCAATACAGGTTTGCATTCTTCGCGTGAACCGTCGTCCACAATTAAAACGTTTAAACCGAAGCTGCGCATGGTTTCGGCAACGTGGCTGATGGTGGTCGGGTGGTTGTAATGTGGAATGAGGGCCAGGGTTTTCATCAATATTCTTTAGGCGACGTTAACACAATGCAGAGTATAACAAATAAACATGCCATAGCGTTTGAAAAGGCCGTCTGAAACGGCACTGACAAAATCGTTTGATTTCGTTTTTCACTGTTTCAGACGGCCTTTTATATGCCATTAATTCAGCATTGTACATGACTGACATCGAGGCATAAATCATGGAACTCGTTGAGCGTGCTGCGGTGTCCGATGCTGATGATGATGCTGTCGGGCAGTTTTTGTTTTAAAGCACGGTAGAGCATGGCTTCGGTCGGTTCGTCCAAAGCGGCGGTGGCTTCGTCGAGCAGGATGATTTTGGGCTTGGAGAGCAGGGCGCGGACGAAGGCGACGCGTTGCAGTTCGCCGGGGGAGAGTTTGTGTTGCCAGTCGTCGGTTTTGTCCAATTTATCAATGAGATAACCTAGGCGGCAGGTATTCATGGCTTCGGCTAACTCAGGATGCTGTTTGTCGATGTCGGGGTAACAAATCGCGTCGCGCAGGCTGCCTTGCGCCGTGTACGGGCGTTGCGGCAGGAAGAGGATGTCTTGATGCGGTGGATGGCTGACTTTACCACTGCTGCCGAAAGGCCAAAGCCCAGCCAGCGCGCGCAGCAATGAAGTTTTACCGCAACCGCTCGGGCCGCGTATCAACAGGGAATTGCCGCTTTTGAGGTTGATGTTGATGCCGTCTAATAAAACTTCGCCGTTGTGGCGGTATAGGGCGACGTTTTCCAAGATCAGGCCATCTGAAACTTCAGTAAGCTCGGGTTGTTGTGCAGTGTGTTGTTCTTCCGTGCTCAGCAAAAAGCCGTATAGACGTTCCAATCGGGCGCGGTAGGCGGTGAATTTGTTGTAGAACATCCGGAAGAAAGACAGCGCGTTTTGCAGTCGTGCGAAGGCTTGGACGGTTTGCTGGATGTCGCCGATTTTGATTTGTCCGGCAAACAGGCGCGGGGCTTGCAAAATAATGGGGAAGAGCTTGATACCGTTGGTGAACATATCGTTAAAGCCGCTTAAGCAGACGCTTTGCCGCGCGATGCGCCAACGGTTGCGGATGATGGCTTTGAAGCGGTCGGCAAGCTGGTCGTGTTCGTGTTTTTCGCCGTTGTAAAACGCGACGCTTTCGGCATGGTCGCGCACGCGGACAAGGGAATAACGGTAGTCGCCGTTGAGTTTTTCGTTTTCATAATTAAAACGAATCAAAGGGTTGCCTATCCACATGGCGATAAAGGTCGCCAAAATTACAAACATATAGACAAACCAAACGATGCCGTGCGGAATATCGAAGCCGAACACGGTCAGGATGCCCGCCAAACCCCACAAAACAACGGCAAATTCCAGCGAGGTAACGACCGAATTGACCATGCCGCGCACAAATTCGATGGTCGAAGCGATGAATTCCTGCGCGTCCTGTTGGATACGCTGGTCGATATTGTCCGGCGCATGGCGGCGCATTTGCAGGCGGTAGTAGTTTTTGTCGGCAAGCCAGCGCGAAGTCAAAACTTCATTGAGCCGCTCCGACCATTTAATCGCCAAGCCTTGATCGAGAAAGTCGTTGACGACGTTGTTAAACGCCCGTATCAGCACCACGCCCGCATTCATCGCTGCAAACATCCAAAACGCGGAGGCGTTCAAATCCTGCATCGAGTCGTAAAGCCCTTTGGACATAAATGTACTCAACACATTCAGCCGCACTTCGGTTAACAGCAACGTAATCATCGCCGTAATCAGCAGCAATACTTTAACTGCACTTTTCGGCGTCAGGCAAAGGCGCAGGATATAGCTAAACTCGCGCCCGAAGCGTGTGTTGCGTGCAAAAAACAGAATCACCGCCGAAGCTGCGGCGACCATCAACAAGGTCTGCACCAACCAAGACGGTGAGGAATAAAGCTCGGTTTGCCATTTTTGCATGGGTGTATTCTCTAAAAGGGTCGTAAAGGCCGTCTGAAAAGGACGGCAAATTTATTAAATTATGATCACTATGAAAATAGTTTTTCAAACTGTTGTATTTTTGTATTTACAAACAGTTCTTATTTGTTTTTGTGGAAAGTAGGAATCTTATCAAATATAATCACAAAGCTAAATTACTTTGTAATTTTTTACCCGATATAAGAATTATTAATATTTCAACTCAGAAGGAATTTATGAAAAGCAAATTAGCCTTAATGCCGCTTGTGGTTGCAAGCGCATTCGCCTACGCCGCCGATGAAGCCACTCCTGCTCCCGAAGCCCATGCAGAAGTGCAGGAAGTCAAAGTCCACGCCAACGCCAAACGCGTGAAGGCCGCACGCTCGTATTCTATTGCCAGTGACGGCGATATGCGCGACCGTGTGAATTTGGGTGTATTGGGTAAAGCCAATGCCTTTACCGCACCGATTACCGTGGTCAATTACGACGAAAAAGCCCTCAATAATACCGAAGCGCGTACTTTGGTAGATGCCGTAGCGAAAAAAGACGCTTCCGTTTGGCAGTTTGGCGGCGAAAGTAATACCTTGACCGGCCTGTATTTCCGCGGTTATCAGCTTGACTCGCGCCAATTCAGCGTCAACGGCTTGGCCGGTATGTATGGCACACAAGGTACGGCCAGCGTGCAAGCCGGCTCCGCACAACTGATTAAAGGCGCGTCCACCGCCGTAAACGGCATGGACCCTGAAGGCGCGGTATCCGGTTCCGTCAATATCGAAACCAAAAAAGCCGCCGACGAAGGCAACCGCAAAATCGGTTTGGGCTGGTTCAGCAACAACCGCGCCCAAGGTACGTTCGACTTGGGCCAACGCTTCGGCGAAAACAAAGAATTCGGCGTACGCGCCAACGGCAAACTGCGCCACGGCGACACCCCGCGCCACGGTTACAGCGAAGACAACAAAGAATTTGCTTTAAATGCCGACTACCGCGGCGAAAAAGTGCGCGTGGCGTTCGACTCCATCTACGCGAAACGCAAAACCAACGGCGGCCGCGCGCGTATGCAGGACATTCAAAACCTGCAAGGCCGTCTGTTTGATGCACCTGACGGTAAAACCAACCTGCTGCCTTCTTGGAACTGGCAAAACACCGTCGGCCAAACCAATATGCTGACGTTTGAATGGGATGCGTTCGACAATGCACAGATTACAGGCGGTATCGGCTACAACAAAGCGCGTTATTACGGTACGCTGATTTCCCCTACTGTATGTTTGAATGCCACCAGTACTTGTACCGATGCGCAAAACACAAACGCCAGCGGCAAAGTAACGGCCCGCAACTATGACTACAACACCGGTACGGCCCGTCTGACCGACCAATACTTCCGCACTTTAAGCATGAACCTGTCTGCGCGAGGCGAATTTGAAACCGGTCCGGTTACGCATAACTGGAGTACGGCTTTTGACCGTGTTATCCGTCAACGCGCCACTACGCGCGGTTTGTCAGCAGGCAGCAGCAGCGCGAAAATTTCTGCAAGCGGCGATATTGCTGAGCAACTTGATTCTTTCCAACCGGACTATGCAACCGATTGGGAAAGCTCTGCCAATCTTGATGCCAATATCAAAGTCAACAGCTTAGCCTTGTCTGATACACTGGGCTTTGCCGACAACAAATACCGTCTGACTTTGGGCGGTCGTTTCCAAGCGGTTGAATATACCGATAAAAAAGCAGGCCAAAGCGGCGATGCCAAACGCTTCAGTCCTATGTTTATGGCCGCGTGGGTGCCGCAACCTGATTTGGTCGTTTACGGCAACTACATGGAAGACTTGGAGCCTGCGGATATCAAAACCGACGATGACGGTAATACCACCATGTCTAAACCGCGTGTCAGCCGTCAGTTTGAAGTGGGTGTGCGTAAAAACTGGGGCAATTTCGTGACCACGTTAAACGCGTTCCAAATCAAACGTCCGGGCTACTGGCGCGGTTCTACCACCGGCAAAACAGACTTTGCCGCGTATAAAGCTTTGGGCGGCGCGGCAGGCGACAAACAAGGCATGGAACGCAGCCGCGGTATTGAGTTCAATACCTACGCGAACTTGCTCAACAATACTTTGCGTCCGACTTTGGGCCTGATGTATCTGCAATCGACCGTGAAAGACTACCCAAATTCACGTGATATGCTGGTTAACGGCGTACAAGTTGCCAATCCGCGCGTAATTGCCAAAGCAGGTTTGGAATGGGATACCCCGTTTACCAAAGGCTTGACCTTGAGCAGCAATGTTTCGTATTTTGGTAAGTCTTACCAAGACACGCAAAAACAATACGCCTTCCCGTCCTATACCTTGGTTGACGTAGGCGCGCGCTACAAAACCAAACTGGGCAAAAATACTTTGACCGTCAGCAGCTCGGTAGAAAACCTGTTTAACAAAAACTACTGGCAAGTACAGCGCGGCCAATACGACCGCAGCTTCGCCGTCGTCGGTATGCCGCGTACTTACTGGCTGAAAGCGGAATTGGATTTCTAATCTGATTTCGGTTTGACCGTAATAGCAGGCCGTCTGAAAAGGAATGATAAAAAGCAAAAATTTGTTTTTTATCCCTTTTCAGACGGCCTGATTTGATTGCCTTATGTTTTTTGCTTGAAAAATCTTACATGTTTTTTATGGATTTCACGCGAAACAAGGTTAATATTCCATTTTCACAATACATCATTCGAGAAGACATATGAAAAAATCCATCAAACTGACCCTGTGCGCCCTCGCACTCTCACTTTCCGTGCAAGCGCAAGCGGTTACCCATGCCGTGATTGAAACCAATATGGGCAACATCCAACTGGAATTGGATGAAGTCAAAGCGCCGAAAACCGTGGCAAACTTTGTCAATTATGCCAAAAAAGGTTTTTACGACAACACGATTTTCCACCGCGTTATCGACAATTTTATGATTCAAGGCGGCGGATTTACCGAGAAAATGGTTCAAAAATCCACCGATAAAGCCATCACCAATGAAGCATACAACGGCTTGAAAAATAACGTCGGCACCATCGCTATGGCGCGCACCGGCGATCCGAATTCAGCAACCAGCCAGTTTTTTATCAATACAGCCGACAACGACTTTTTGAATTTCAAAAGCAAAACCCCTCAAGGCTACGGCTATGCCGTTTTCGGTAAAGTCACTTCCGGCATGGACGTGGTCCGTAAAATCAGCAAAGTGAAAACAGCGACACGCGGCTATCATCAAGACGTTCCAACCGAAGCCGTGATTATCCGTAAAGTCAGCATCAAATAATTTTGATTGTTTGAACCCAAACAACAGGCCATCTGAAACATTCAGACGGCCTGAATTTATTTATTTGATAATAAGCGGCAATTTGGGCGATAATTCAGCATCTACCATTTAAGGAGTCGATTATGCAAACCCGCCTGCCTTTTTTCAGCGTTGTCCGTGTCAGCGGTGAAGACAGAGCTTCATTTCTTCATGGTCAATTATCCAACGATATTAATAATTTAGCTTCTGGTCAAGCATGTTATGCTACATACAATACGCCTAAAGGCCGTGTGTTGGCCAATATGTTGGTCGTCAATCGCGGAGAAGATTTACTGTTGGTCATGGCTCAAGATTTGACCGAAGCCATCGTCAAACGCCTGAGAATGTTTGTCTTGCGTGCAAAAGTCGTCTTCGAGCTGATGCCTGATTTAGCAGTAAGCGGCGAGTTGGCAGACAATGCAGAACCTCATCCTGCTACCGAACCGCAACTGTCTTTTTCAGCCCAAATTCAAGAAAACACCGTAGAAATTGCCTTGCCGCACACAGGCCGTCTGAAAATTTCAGTAGCTGAAAATGCAGCCGAATATCAAGCAGGAGCCGAAAACGCGTGGAACCTGCACGAAATCCGCAGCGGCTATCCGTGGATTTGCGCCGCAACCAAAGAAGCGGCTGTTGCCCAAATGCTCAACCAACATATCATCGGCGCAGTCCATTTCCGTAAAGGCTGCTACCCCGGCCAAGAAATCATCGCCCGCGCCCAATACCGAGGCCAAGTCAAACGCGGTCTGGCCGTATTAAGCGGCGATTCTTTAGAAGCCGCCGGTATTGCCGTCAAAGTCGGCGAGGAAGAAGCAGGCGTTATTCTTAATACTGCACTCACAGAGCAAGGCAGCCTCAGCCTCGCCGTTATCAAGTTTTCCGTAACGGAAGCAGCATTGACCGATGCAGACGGCAATGCTTTGAAACAGGAAGAACTGTTTTTTACGGTAGAGAAAGATTGATGTTAGATGATTGAACAAAAAGCTTAAATATCAGCTTGAAATGAAAACAGAAAGGCCGTCTGAAATTCAGACGGCCTTTGATATTGAGTTTTGTTGGTACATGACCCAAGCTGCGTTTGCTGCCGACTGGATTACGGCATGGTTTGGAATCATTCGGTAGCAACAAAAACCGCGTGCGTGCGTACCGCACACACCCTACACCTCAATCTTAAGGTTTGCGTCGCCCGCAGTGGTAGGGTGTGTGGTCTAGCCACGCACGCGGTTGACAGGGGTGCGGGCTACGGCTTGCTGAAAACGGGGTTTGGGTTTTCAGACGGCCTTACAAAGATTTAAAACTGACGATTAGTTGGAAAACTTGGATTTGTAGGTCGGGCATTCATGCCCGACCTACTGCTGCTAACACAGTATATTTAGATCAATGGAATATCCTGCTTGTTTCAATTCGATAGCTAATTTTAACTTCCATCCTCCCGCGTCATCTACTTTCTGGTATACGACACCACTAATATCTGATGGAAATTCAACCTCTTCTTTAACCAATGCACACACTTTATTTCTTCCTAGTTTCCCTATAAGATAACCATGTTCAAAAACAACATTTTGTCTGGCTCTTGGTTTTAAATCGGTATCTAAATTACTTAACTTTTGACCACCAATATCACAGGGTGTATATAGAACAATTCCAAATCCAACATTCGTATATTCTTCAATTTTTTCAATAATAGTTTTTCCTGAGTTTGGTTGCTCATGTAGAATTATTGCGGATAAACCTAGTTTTTCAATAAGTCTTGCCACTTCTACTTTTAATAAATCATCTCTCCCATGCACTATAAATACGTTATTAGATACTATTGATGAGTTCTTTACTTCCATATTAGCCCCTTTCCTTGTGATGTAATTTTTATAATCTCGAGCAAATGGTATTAATACCTGCCTATTAAAGCTATGAATTCCTGCAATAATTTTATTGCCGCTATAGAAATAGTGATGGCAAAAATCAAGTACTTCGTTGGTATCATTAGATAACCAATTTACCAGCAAAATAATATAGCCCAATCTTTCTTTCATATCTGTTGGTAACAATAATTTTGAGCTACCAACAAAACTACCACCTGTGTTAGAGCTATCTTCTAGAAGTTTTTCTAAGTTTAAATTTTCTGTTAGCTCATCGTTGTGAACTTTTAAAACTTCATCATTTAATAGTTCGTTTAACCTTTTTAATGACCATTCAAAAGTTTGCAGTTCCGATGATTGCAAGTCCAATATAGCATTATTAATTTCTTCAAAAATATCTAATCCCATTTATTCACCTTTTTTGAGTCGTGCTTCGGCTGCTTCCCTAATAATTTCACTACGTGCATTTTCCTTGAGTCCCTCTAATAGCGAAGAAATTATTGGATTATTAATTTCATCTCCTGCTATTGAATCAAGACCATAATTATATTCCTGAATGGCTGATTCAATACTCAAAGGGTCAAATGGATCAAATTTAAGATTAATTGGTTGCGCCTCTAATTCGTTAAGTATCAGTTCTAGCTTATTGAGATTTTTCAAAAGAGATTTCATTTCAAATCCTTTGAGTTAAAAATATAATGATTATAGGATATATAAGGTTGGAGCATGCCCCAACATTCTTATATTTCACAAAATCTGTTGGATCGAGACCCAATCTACGGCTAGATAGTTGGCAAAGGCCGTCTGAAAACACGTTTCAGACGGCCTTTCCACATCAAGCCAGCTTCGCGCCGACCCAATCTTTCACGCTCTCAATCATCGCGGGCAGTTTCTCGACATCGCTGCCGCCGGCCTGTGCCAAGTCCGGTCTGCCACCGCCTTTGCCGCCGACTTGTTCGGCTGCAAATTTAACCAGATCGCCTGCTTTGACTTTGGCAGTCAACGGTTTGGATACGCCTGCGCACAGGGAAACTTTGCCGTCGTTTACTGCGGCGAGTAATACGATGGCTTGTTCTGATTTGCCGGTCAAGTCGGTCACGATTTCGCGCAGGGCTGCGGCATCGGCTTCGATTTGGGCGGCAACGAGTTTGGCTGCGCCCAAGTCTTTTGCGTTGTCCAAGAGTTTGGCGCCTGCGTGGACGGCGAGTTCGGCTTTGGCGCGTGCCAATTCTTTTTCCAATGCTTTGGCGTGTGCCGCGCCTGCTTGGATTTTCGCCAGTACGTCTTTTTCGGTTTGGGCTTTGGTTTCGGCAATGATGTCTTTAACCAAACGCTCTTGATCTTGCGCCCATTTGAGTGCGTTCAGGCCGGTGATGGCTTCGATACGGCGTACGCCTGCGGCAATACCGCCTTCGCTGATGATTTTGAAGAGGCCGATGTCGCCGGTGCGTGAAACGTGTGTACCGCCGCACAATTCGGTAGAGAAACCGCCCATTTGCAGTACGCGTACTTCGTCGCCGTATTTTTCGCCGAAGAGCATCATGGCGCCGGTTTTTTGGGCATCCTCCATGCTCATAATGGCGGCGTTGACGGCAACGTTGGCCAAAATGGCTTCGTTGACGCGGCGTTCGACTTCGGCGATTTCTTCGGAAGTTACTGCTTGAGGATGGGAAATGTCGAAACGGGTGGATTCGGCGGTAACTAAAGAGCCTTTTTGTTCAACGTGTTCGCCCAATACATCGCGAAGGGCTTTGTGCATCAAGTGGGTCGCGCTGTGGTTGCGCATATTGGCATTGCGGATTTCGTCATCCACTTTGGCGGTAACGCTGTCGCCGACTTTCAGACGGCCTGAAGTTTGTACGCCGAATTGACCGAATACGGCCGCTTTGATTTTTTGGGTATCGCGTACTTCAAAGCGGTTTTCGCCTGCGAAGATATAGCCGACGTCGCCGACTTGACCGCCGGATTCTGCATAGAACGGGGTAAAGTCGATAACGATGGCACCTTCGTCGCCTTCGTTCAATTCGTTGACTTGCTCGCCGTCTTTGTAGAGGGCGAGGACTTTGGATTCGGTTTGGCGTTCGCTATAACCTTTAAACTCGGTGTCCTGACCTTCGTAAGGCAGTTGGGCGTTGGCTTTGAAGCTTTGTGCGGCGCGTGCGCGTGCGCGTTGGGCTTCCATCTCACGCTCGAAGCCTGCTTCGTCCAAGTCGATGCCCAGTTCGCGCGCCATGTCGGCGGTTAGGTCGTAGGGGAAACCGTAGGTGTCGTAGAGTTTGAAGATGTGTTCGCCGCCGATAACGAGTTTGCTGTTGGCGATGTTGTCCATCAAGTAGGTGTTCAAGGCTTCGGCAAACGGTTTTTCCGCGTCGGGAATATGGGCGGTTTCCAAAGCAGCCTGCAAATCGATATACATGCCTTCGTTCAGGCTGCCTGAAACTCGAGGACGGATAACGATTTGCTTTTTGCCCGGAGTAACACGGGAAGCGGCGGTAAATTCCACACCATCTGCAGTTTTCAATGTCAGTGGTTTGCCCACACCGTCTTGCGGCAGCAGGCTTTCCAGTTTCAGGAATTTCATGCCGTTGAGCACTTGGTTGAACAAGCCCATGCCTTTTTCCAGCGTTTCGCCGAAGCGGCTTTCTTCCGCGCGCAAGGCTTCCATAATCTGTGTCTGTTTCTCTTTCAACTCAGGATACGCATCACCCATTACTTTGACTAAATCGGGCACAAGTTTGTAGAAAAACGCCTGTTTCTGACCGAGTTTGTAACCGTGGCGTACAGCGCGGCGGATAATGCGGCGCAATACGTAGCCGCGGCCTTCGTTGGAAGGCAATACGCCGTCTGCAATCAGGAAGGAGCAGGAGCGGATGTGGTCGGCGATGACTTTCAGGCTGGGTTCTTCCATGCTGAATGGCGCGCCGGTTTCGCGGGCAACGGCTTTGAGCAGGTCTTGGAACAAGTCGATTTCGTAGTTGCTGTGAACATGCTGCATGACGGCGGCCATACGCTCCAAGCCCATGCCGGTATCGACGGAAGGCTTAGGCAGCGGATTCATATTGCCTTGTTCGTCGCGGTTGAACTGCATGAATACGCAGTTCCAAATTTCGATCCAGCGGTCGCCGTCTTCTTCAGGGCTGCCCGGAATGCCGCCCCAGATTTCTTCGCCGTGGTCGTAGAAAATTTCGGAGCAAGGGCCGCAAGGGCCGGTGTCGCCCATTTGCCAGAAGTTGTCGGATGCGTATTTCGCGCCTTTGTTGTCGCCGATACGGACGATGCGCTCGGCAGGCATGCCGATTTCGTTCAACCAAATGTTGTAGGCTTCGTCGTCTTCTGCGTAAACGGTCGCCAAGAGTTTTTCTTTAGGGATATTCAACCATTCGGGAGAAGTCAGGAATTCCCAAGCGAAGTGGATCGCGTCGCGTTTGAAGTAGTCGCCGAAGGAGAAGTTACCCATCATTTCAAAGAAGGTGTGGTGGCGGGCGGTGTAGCCGACGTTTTCCAAGTCGTTGTGTTTGCCGCCTGCGCGTACGCATTTTTGCGCGGTAGTGGCGCGGTTGTAGGGGCGTTTGTCAAAGCCGAGGAATACGTCTTTAAATTGGTTCATGCCTGCGTTGGTAAACAGCAGGGTCGGGTCGTCGTGTGGCACGAGCGAGGAGGAGCGGACGATGGTGTGGCCTTTAGATTCGAAAAATTTTAGGAATTTTTGGCGTAGTTCGGTGGTTTTCATAATGTCTCGATAAATTTTTTACAAGGATTTCAGACGGCCCGGACGGCGCGTTGCGATTAAAAACGAATGGGCGTTATCTTACCGCAAAACCATATTTCAAGCTATCGGCAGAAAGGTTTTAAGTTGGCTGCAACCTATCTTTCAGACGGCCTTAAGCGGGACGATATCTTTTAACAATGAAGCCTATCCGCTCGGGCTTGCCTGCTTTATAATGCCTCTCTATTTTCAACCGGATACGCAAGGAATGATAATGACCAAACATCTGCCCCTCATCGTACTGACTGCGCTGGCGCTGGCCGGCTGCGGCGGCTCGGACAAAACTTCTGCCGACAAGGCGGCTCAAACCGATAATCAAAAGGTATTGAGCATTTACAACTGGTCGGAATATGTCGATCCCGAGACGGTTGCCGCGTTTGAGAAAAAACACGGTATCGCAGTAACTTACGATGTATATGACAGCGATGAAACGCTGGAAAGCAAGGTATTGACCGGCAAGTCGGGTTACGACATCGTGGGTCCTTCCAATGCGTTTGTCGGTAGGCAGATTAAGGCAGGTGCGTATCAAAAAATCGACAAATCCCTTATTCCCAACTATAAAAACTTGAATCCACAACTGATGAAGCTGATGGAAGGTGTCGATCCGGGGCATGAATATGCCGTTCCGTTTTATTGGGGTACTAACACCTTCGCTATCAATACCGAGCGTGTGAAAAAGGCTTTGGGCACGGATCAGCTGCCGGACAATCAATGGGATTTGGTGTTTAACCCCGAATACACGTCCAAACTCAAGCAATGCGGCATCAGCTATTTGGACAGCGCGGCGGAAATTTATCCTATGGTGTTGAACTATATGGGTAAAAATCCAAACAGCAGCGAAACGGCTGATATTAAGGCGGCTACGGAAGTCTTGAAGAAAAACCGTCCGTACATCAAGCGGTTTACCTCGTCCGGTTTTATCGATGATTTGGCACGCGGCGATACTTGTGTAACGATTGGTTTTGGCGGTGATTTGAACATTGCCAAACGCCGTGCGGAAGAAGCAGGCGGCAAGGAAAAAATCCGTGTGATGATGCCGAAAGAAGGCGTGGGGATTTGGGTGGATTCGTTTGTGATTCCGAAAGATGCCAAACATGTGGCCAATGCCCATGCATATATCAATGATTTCTTAGATCCTGAAGTTGCGGCGAAAAACGGCAATTTTGTTACTTATGCGCCGTCCAGCAAACCGGCTCAAGAGCTGATGGATGAAGAGTTTAGAAACGACAATACGATTTTCCCGACTGATGAAGATTTGAAAAACAGCTTTATCATGGTACCTATCCAACCGGCGGCGTTGAAATTTATGGTCCGCCAATGGCAAAGCGTGAAAGCAGGGACATAAGCTGATTTAAACGTATTAAGGCCGTCTGAATGGTGTAACCGAAATCCTTAATTTCATTTTACGGCTGTTCAGACGGCCTTTGTTTTGTGTCAGATTGGCTTGGGTAAGGTTTAAAAACAAAGGGCGTGTCTATCAATCACGCCCTTTGTGTTTGTTTCAGACGGCCTTAGAATTTCACGCCTTTATGCAGGGCAACGATGCCTGCGCTCATGTTGTGGTAATCCACGCTGTCGAAGCCTGCATCCAGCATCATTTGCTTCAAGGTTTCTTGGTCGGGGTGCATACGGATGGACTCGGCGAGGTATTGGTAGCTGTCGGCATCTTTGGCAATCAGTTTGCCCATAATCGGCAACAGTTTGAAAGAGTAGAGGTCGTACACGCCTTCCAAAGGTTTGTACACTTTGGAGAATTCCAACACCAGCAGGGTGCCGCCCGGTTT
>NZ_JBQCWZ010000042.1:0-17724 GCF_051956895.1 Neisseria sp. P0021.S006 | reverse complement strand
GCGGCAATCGGGCTGGCGACAATCGCAAATTGGGAAGCGATAACCGCCATCGTCAGCGGACGGGAAGGACGGATGCCATTGCGACGGCTGACTTCGGCAATCACGGGCAAGACCGAGTAAGCCACATGGCCCGTACCTGCCAATACGGTAAAGGTGTAAGTTACCGCCGGCGCGATAAAGGTGATGTATTTCGGATTGCGGTGCAACACGCGCGTGGCAATCTTAATCATATAGTCCAAACCGCCGCTGGCCTGCATGGCCGCGGCGGCAGACACTACCGCCATAATCATCAGCATCACATCAATCGGAGGGCTGGTCGGCTGAAGATGGAAACCAAAAGACAATACAGCCAAGCCGATACCGCCGAGCACGCCCAAACCAATACCGCCAACCTGCGCACCAATCAGGATACACAGTAGCACAACGGCAAACTGGATAAAAAACATAGTTGACATAACAATTCCCAAAATCCGGCCTTAGCCGAAATAAAATTACAAACGGTTGGATTATAGAGTAAACCCTCTTCCCTAACCATACTTTACCTAATTATACATACTGATCTATATCAAATAAATAATATTCTCATTTAACCTCTAGGTTTTTAAAAACACAAAAAAGGCCGTCTGAAGATTTTCAGACGGCCTCTATGGTTTAAAAAGATGATAAGGCTATTTCCCGGTTACTTCTTCATCTTTTATAAAATCCGATACGCCATGCACACAGCGGATTTTGCGTTCCGACAAGGTTGCCTCCAACAAGGCATCGTTTTGCGGCAATGAATCGCGTTCTGCCTCATTGTGCCAGAGGTGGTACGCAATGCCGGCAAATTTCAAATTATGGCGTTTCATCCCGTTATGATAGCAACGGGCGACAAATTCGCTGTCTTCCCTGCCCCAACCGACAAAGCTATTGTCAAACCCATTGACGGCAAGCGCATCGCTGCGGAAAAAGCCCATATTGCAGGTTTTGATGCCTTTATGTTTGCGGTTGCCTTTTCGGCCTGCCAATTTGGCCAAACAACGGCAGCGCAGGGCGGAAAGCCGTTTTTCTATCCCTGAGCTGAACATAGACAAAGCAGGCAAATCGCCTTCATCCAAAATATCCTGCGTTTTATCCTCAGTCAAAATCACGCGGGAACCCTGTATCAAACGGCCTCTGCGGGCAATCTTCAAATGATCGGCGATAAAAGACGGATCCAAAACCATATCGCCGTCAATCAACACAATATAATCGCTTTTCGCCTGCGCCAACGCACGGTTGCGCGATTCGGCAGCACGAAAGCCTCTATCCGGCTGCCATGAATGCTTAACGGGAATACTTGTCCTGCGGCGGATAAAATCAACCACTTCGGCGGTTTCCTGCCTTGAGCCGTCATCCGCGACAATAATCTCATCCGGCAGACGGGTTTGCGATAAAGCCGATTTCAACACCAGCTCCAAAGCATCGGGGCGATTGTAAGTGGTGATGATGAGGGAGACGGTTATCGTGCGGTTGCGCTCGTAGAGTTTGACATATTTGTAATACGAACCTTGTGCGTTGGAAACTGAAATCGTCAGGCCGTCCGCACCATAAGCAAAACCGCGCTTGAGCAGGTAATTCTTCACAAACGATACGCCGCCATGCAGCAAAGCCTTAAACGGCGAACTGTCTTTCTTAAAACGATTTTCTTCCGCATACAGCGAGCTATACTGCTGCATTTTTTGAATCAGCCCTTCGGCGTTTTCAAAAGAATAATGTTTCAGATGGCCATCGAGTTGTTTAACCTTGGCTTCCTGCGGCAACACCAAAGACTCATGCACCTGACGGTCGGAAAAACGGCTAAATCTGCGATGATAAAGGCGTGGAATAATATCCGGATACCAGCCGCAGCCTTTAATCAGTCTGCCGTGGTAATGGTTCAGACGGGAAAGTGAAAAAATATGCTCCTTCTCATTTTCCAAAACGGCCGCACGAATGGATTCGATTAAAGCCTCATCCGCCACTTCATCGCTGTCTATGCTGAAAATCCAATCGTTTTGCGCCAGTCTGGCCGCCAGATTTTTCATCGGACCAAACCCGATAAAGTCATGCTTGTAATAGCTGACATTTGAAAAACCCTTGGCAATTTCAAAAGTACGGTCGGTCGAGCCGTTGTCCAACAGCAGGACTTCGTCAAAGTCTTTCAGCGCACTCAAAACTTCTGAAAGATAACGTTCTGAATTTTTTACCAACATGGCGGCGGTTGCCGGAATTGTGTGCATCATAAAAAGGCCGTCTGAAAAAGGAAGCTGTATTTTAACCGATATACCGCTACAATATGTCCTCCTTTTTTCAGACGGCCTGACCCATGCAGCTTATTCTTGCCCCCATGCAGGGGCTGGTGGATGATGTGATGCGCGACCTGTTGACGCGTATTGGCGGATTTGACGAATGCGTCAGCGAATTTGTCCGCATTACGCACACGGTCCACTCACGCGCCACTTGGCTTAAATATGTTCCCGAAATCGCCCATGCCAACCGCACGCCGGCCGGCACGCCCTGCACTGTCCAACTTTTGGGCAGCGATGCGGAAAACATGGCCGTCAATGCTTTGGAAGCCGTGCGTTTCGGTGCGAACAAAATCGACCTCAACTTCGGCTGCCCCGCGCCGACGGTCAACAAACACAAAGGCGGTGCAGTCTTGCTCAAAGAGCCAGACTTGATTTACCACATCGTCCACACCCTGCGCCAACGCCTGCCGCAACACATTCCGCTGACTGCCAAGATGCGGCTTGGTTATGAAGACAAAAGTCTGGCATTGGAATGCGCCTCCGCGATTGAAAACGGCGGCGCATGCGCGTTAACCGTCCATGCGCGCACCAAAGTCGAAGGCTACGAACCGCCGGCACATTGGGAATGGGTGCGCAAAATCCGTGATGCAGTCAGTATTCCCGTTACCGCCAACGGCGATGTGTTCAGCCTTCAAGACTATCTCGACATTAAAACCGTCAGCGGCTGCGACAGCGTGATGCTCGGGCGCGGCGCGGTTATCCGTCCCGACTTGGCGCGGCAAATCAAGCAATATGAAAACGGCGAAACAGTCAAAGACACCGACTTTGCCGAAGTCTCCTCATGGATAGTCCAGTTCTTCGACTTATGCCTTGCCAAAGAGGCCAACAACAAATATCCGGTTGCCCGTTTGAAACAATGGCTGGGCATGATGAAAAAAGAGTTTGAACAGGCGCAGATATTGTTTGACCGTATCCGCGCCGTCAAAGAAGCGGACGAAGTAAAACAGATTCTGCTGTCGTTTGAACAAGAGATGCATTCATGATTTTAAAAGGCCGTCTGAATTTCAGACGGCCTTTAATATGATTACTGACAGATATAATCAGCCAACAGTCTGCCTTTTTCCGCACTGGCTGCATTGGCCATATTCACATGCCTGGTCTCAGGGCCATTCTTGGATTTCAGGGCTTCGCCATATTTTTTGGCAAACTCTTTATTGGCACTGGTCACTCTTGACTCAGTGGCATCCAATATAAACCCGTCTTGCTCATATTTGCCTTGCGCAGTAATAATCAAGATATTTTCAGGTGAAGGATAATCCGGGAAATTAACATAGTTGGTAACCAGCTTGTAGGAAACGCCTTTGCCGTGTTTCATATCCTGACAGATGCCGTTAGGCGCGGTAAAGACTGCATGGCCGATACGGCCGTGGCCGAAATCGTAAAAATCGATTCTCTTCGCAGAAGCCAATTGTTTTTTATCGTTGCCGTCATTGATATTTAATGACTTGCCGTTTACCAAAAACAGGGTTGGCAACAAGGGGCTGCCATGAGAGGCTTCCAAATTATATGCTTCGCCCAACAGCTTGCCCTGACGATACACAGTCAAGACAGGCTTTTTCAGACCATTTTCCGGATTGCCGGTTTTCTTAAAAGAAATCTTCTGAACCACATTGCCAAATTCATAATAAGGCCGCGACTGCACGCCTGTTTTCGTATCCTGCAAGGCGCTCCAGCTGCCGTCCGTCGTTTGGGCGCACGCAGTCAGAGCAACAAACAGAATACCCGATAGTAAAACTTTAGAATGTTTCATTCATAAACTCCTTCTCAAGTAAACAAAAGAACGGATGTGTGCCTTTACTGCTTATTTTTGTTTCTTTGTTAAAATTTTAGAACCATTGCACTAAATTAGCAAGGGATTAAACAACAGGCCGTCTGAACATTCAGACGGCCTTGATTAAGCTCAAATTTTTAAGAAGCCAAAACGCGGGAGAACAAAATCTCATTTTCCAAATGGATATGGTCTTTCAAATCATCCACCATCTCTTTGGCCAAAGTGTACAAACGGGTCCAGCTGCCGCAAGCGCCTTCGGGAAGCTCAAAATTGTAGGTCAATTCTTCCAGACGCGCGATGGCTTGATCGTGTTCTTCATGCTCGTGCATCATTACGCTGATGGGCATTGCCGCGCCGCGACCCACGCCCTGATTAATCATTGGGAACAACATGCGCTCCTCTTTCATCATGTGCATCAACAGCTCGTTTTGCATATAGGCCAACAAATCAGGAACTTCGGCAGGGAAAGTATCAGCATGAACCTGCGCCACTTTTTGCGCCAGCGGAACCAACTCTTCAAACTGGGCGCGGTGGACATTGTGGTAACGCTGCAAAATATGGTCAATGGTGGAATTGAAAGGTGCGGTTTCCCAAACGGTAAAGTCGGTCATGGCTGTGTTCCTTTAAAGATTGATATTGGATGAATGTTAGACATAAGGATACACGCTGCAAACGGCTTTGTATAGTTTTTTAATTGCTTAATTAATTGATAATAAAAGTTATTTTCAAATTAAAATACCAAACAGGCCGTCTGAAACATAAAGTCAAAGTTTCAGACGGCCTGCCCTTTTCTTAAATAATCCAACGATATAAGGCAATCATTACCGGCATGGTTACCACGCAAAGCAAGGTCGTCAACCCATAAATCGCACTGGCTTTTTGGGCATTTTTGCCGTAAACAACCGCCATTTGGGTAACTGTCGAAGCGGCAGGCGAAGTCGTTGCCAAAAAGCTGATTAACACAACCGTATCCGCATGCGCATCATGATGGGCAAAACCGCAGGCTTTGACGGCGAAAAGCAATAATACCGGAATCAAAATCAGCCTTAAAAAAGCAACGAGATAAAGCCTCGGTGTCCACACAATCGAACGCAACGGCAAAGAGGCCAGCAGCATGCCCGCCACCAACATGGCAACCGGGCCAATCATACTGCCCACCGTCGCCAAAGTATTATCGACAATGTGCGGCAGCTTGATTTGAAAGGCAAACATCAGCAGCCCGACCAACATGGATAAGATGTTGATATTGGTAAAAATGGTTTTCCAAGCCACATTGCCTCGACCGCAAATCAACAGGCGCAGATGCGTCCAAAACAAAAACGTCTGCACCAAGATAAAACCAGTGGTGTAAATCACCCATTCCGGCCCAAAGACCGACATTACCAAAGGGATAATCAGGTTGCCCGAATTGCTGTACACCGTCGCCGCGTGTTCGAGCGCATCGAGTTTGAACAAGTGTTTAAACAACCTGCCTAAAACAATCAATACCACATGGAAAAACACCGCCAACATGACGGAAAGCTTCAGCCCTTCGATAATCTGCGGCGTATTGTCCATCTGAAAGGCATGAATCATGACAGACGGGCTGATCAAGTAAAGCGCGATGACCGAGAGCGTATAGCTGTTTTCCGATTTCAACAGCCCTGCCTTCACTAAGGCCACGCCCATCAAAACAATCAGCGTCAGCTCGGTAATTTTTCCGGCAAGCAGAAAAGAGGTTTCCATAACAAAAAAAGCGGCAAAAACGTTGATTTTACGCTTCTACCGCTTGGCATGCCAAATTCAGACGGCCTGAAGCCTTTTTCCAACAACCCGACATAATTTGCCCTACCGCAAAGCAAATCAATATAAATCTGTCCGTATATCCGCTATAATCAGCCATTTTCTTCAAACAGGAAACATCATGTCCCCCAGCCGTTTCAATCAAACGGGCCCCAAAATCGGCCTGAGCGTACGCCTTGCAGAAACCCAAGCTGAAATCGAAGCCGCCCAAAGATTGCGCTATCAGGTTTTTGCCCAAGAGTTAGGTGCGGAAATCGAAAGCGATGACGGCCGCGATGTCGATCCTTATGATGAACATTGCCACCACCTGCTCGCCTTTGACGATGCAACCGGCGAGGTAATCGGCTGCTACCGCCTGATTACCGAAGAAACCGCAAAAAAAGTCGGTGGCTGGTACAGCGAGCATGAATTTGATCTTGAGCCTTTGAAAGACATCCTGCCGCAAACCGTCGAACTCGGCCGCGCCTGTACCCACCCGGACTACCGCAACGGCGGCTTGGTCATGCTGTTGTGGACCGGTTTGGTCAAATTCATGAAAGACGAAAACCTGCGCTTTATGATTGGTTGCGGCAGTATCGAAATGCGTGACGGCGGCAACGATGCGGCCGGCCTGTATCATGCTTTGAAAGACAAATACCTCGCTCCGGCACAATGGTGTGTCAAACCGCTCAACCCGCTCAAATGGGACAGCATCACGCCGTCTGAAAATCCGCCTGTACCTGCCCTGATCAAAGGCTATCTCAAAGCAGGCGCGTGGTTCTGCGGCGAGCCTTGCGTCGATGAAGCGTTCAACTGCGCGGATGTGCTGATCATGATGGACATCAACCACCTTTCCGACCGCTACTTGCAGCGTTTTGCCCCTAAAGCCGATTCATAATAAAAGGCCGTCTGAAACTTCAGACGGCCTGCCTAATCTTTATAAAAACACACACAATGACCGCCAAAATCCGTTTTATCTTCCGTCTTCTCTGCATTGCCGGCTGCCTTTTATACGGCATGGCCGAAATGTTTTTTCTGTTTCCCTTTTACAGCAGCAAACGCAAACTGCGCGCGATCCAATTATGGTCGCTGCGCGTGCTCGCTTCCTGCGGCATGAAACTGCAAACTTTCGGCACGCCGCCGCAAGAAGATCGCGGTCAGCTGATTATCAGCAACCATATTTCATGGTTGGACATTATGGCGGTCAACGGTGCTTTCCCCGGCCGTTTTGTGGCTAAAGACGATGTGGCCAAATGGCCTGTGGTCGGTTATCTTGCCACACAGGCTCAAACGGTTTACGTCTCGCGCAACCGCGGCATCAAAGGCAATTCTGCCAAAATCGCCGGCGTAACCGAAGCGCTGAAAAACGGCGATACCGTCACCATTTTTCCCGAAGGCACCAGTACCGAAGGCCGTGAAATCCTGCCGTTCAAACCGAGCTTTTTTCAGACGGCCTATGATGCAGGCGTACCGATTATTCCGGCACTCTGCCGCTATCCGAATCCAGACGGCAGCAGCCCCAATCCGCACACTGCCTACTACGGCGACATCAGCCTCTGGCAATCTATCTGCATGGTCATCAGCCAGCCTTCCAACACGGTCGAACTGCATTTCCTCGATCCGATTGAAGCAGGAGAAGACCGCTACGCTACTGCGCTTCAAGTACACGCCCTGTTGAGCGAAAAGCAAAAACAGTTGGGTTGATCAAAAAAAGGCCGTCTGAATGTTCAGACGGCCTTTTCCATTATCTTATGCCTTAAGATGAATATTGAACCGAATCGCTACCGCTTTTCTTTTGAATAAATTCAATTTTGTAGCCATCTGGATCTTCAACAAACGCAATCACAGTCGTGCCGTGTTTCATCGGGCCGGCTTCGCGTACCACTTTACCTCCCATTTCTTTGACACGCTCGCACGCCGCGTAAGCATCATCGACTTCAATCGCGATATGGCCATAAGCATCGCCCAAATCGTAAGACTCGGTATCCCAGTTGTGGGTCAGTTCCAAAACAGTATGGTCCGCTTCATCGCCATAACCGACAAAAGCCAAAGTAAAACGGCCTTCGGGATAATCGCGGCGGCGCAGCAGTTGCATGTTCAATACGTTTTGATAGAAATCCAAAGAGCGTTCGAGATTGCCGACACGCAGCATAGTATGAAGCAAGCGCATGATTTTGTTCCTTTCTGAATTATGTTTGGTCATGGATTATAACACATCGGGCATTTACCCTCCCCAACTTAGAAAATGCTGATACTTAAACCTTGTGAAAATGAAGCGTATCCCTATCGCCAGTTGAATTTAATTTATTAACAAGCACACCGACTGACTAAATTGCTATAATCGCCACACTTACAACACAACACTTCAAACCGTCATGAAAACCTTTGTTCTTCCAGATACCCGCCCTTATCCGCAGAGCCCTATCAAAAACTACCTTCTGCTCAATGCCTATCAGCTGGCGCACAACTCCTCCTCCGCATCGCGCAAGCTTTCGGCCGGCCAACTGCAAACCGAAATCCGCACCATGCTCAGCCAAAACCATTACATCAACCTTTCATTGGCAATGACCATGGCGCCCGATGTCGGCACTTACACCAGCCTGATTCAAAGCGTAGGCGAAGTCCTGAAGGCAGAAAACGATAACGAAGCCCAATGGTTTGCCCTGCCTGTCGTTTTGGTCGCCGGTTGCAAAAAAGAACAAACCCTGCCGCTTACGCTGCCTACCGAAGCACTCTTCGCCTGCCTGCAAAACTACCCCAACCTGCGTACCCTCACGCAAAACACGCAATGGCTGCCTTACCTCGTCCAATCTACCGACTTGAGCAGCGTTACCCCGGGCGAGTGGTTCCAAGCCAAGCAAAACGATGAAGCGGCAGGCGCATTCCTGCAAAAATTCGAATACAAACCATTGACGCTGCCCGAAGGTCAATCCGTCCATGTTGTTTACGCGCTGGGCTACGGCAATAAAGACATTCAGACTGCCTTGGGCCTTAACCTGCAACAGGCAGGCCTGCCATTGATGCAGGTTTGGCAAGAGCATCTCGCCCTCGACGGCGTTACCCTCTTTACCAACCCGCTCTCGCCCAATACGCCGCTTGACGCGCTTACCGACGGCAGCCACACCCGCCAACGCATGGCCATGGACGTTTTTGCCACCAACGCCATCCGCGCCATCCGTATGCAAAGCCCGCGCGTCGGCGTTGTTGCCGCAGCGAAAGCGGACGGCAAGCTCCAGTTCAGCTTCAACGCGACAGACAGCGCGTTTGAAATCGTTCCGCAGACCTTCACTTGGGAGCTTGCATCAACCGACAATATCGCCATCGTTCAGCAAAACTTCCTCGACCTGATGGCCGAATGCCGAATCGAGCACCTCTACCTGCTGCACAACCCATTGGGCGAAAACGAGAACATCCCTACTTATGCCCAAGCGTTGAAACTAGAAGGCCATAATCCTTTCTTCAGCAATGTAAACTAAATTGAAAATGCAACACGCCAAGGCCGTCTGAAAACGGTTTAGCGTGTTGCATTGATTTTCAAACCTTACCGCTCATTTTCACGCATATGAAAACCCACAAAATCCTTTTCGTCTGCCTCGGCAACATCTGCCGCTCCCCTATGGCCGAATACGTCCTGCGCCACCGCGCCCGCAAAGCAGGCATGGGCAATGCCGTCATTACAGCCAGCGCAGGCACGTCAGGTTGGCACGACGGGGAAAACATGCACGAAGGCACGCGCCGTGTACTCAAACAACACGGCATCGACCCGTCAGGCTTTACCAGCAGCAAAATCAAACCCAGCGATGCCGAACATTTCGACTACATCATCGTGATGGACGACAACAACCTCAGAGAAACCGAAAAGCAGCTCGGCTTCCACCCCGGCAAAATCTTCAAACTGACCGACCTTATCCCCGATTCAGGTTACAACCACGTTCCTGATCCGTGGTACACGGGCGACTTTGACGAAACCTACCGTCTGGTCGATGCCGGCAGTTTTGCCTTGTTGGAAAAACTGAAACAGGCTTAAACCGACTTTAATAATAAAAGGCCGTCTGAACAGGTATTTGCAAAAGCCATGCTTTCGTGATTACCTGTTCAGACGGCCCTATTGATTACTGCAATCAACCTACACGATAAAACGCCAGGCTGCCCAATAAATTCGGCAGATGTTTAACCTGTCGGTTGCCCGTCATGACCGCACGCTCAAGCACGCGGATTTTGTTTTTGGCACACAGCAAATCAAAGTCTTTGAGGGTACACCAATGGATATTGGGCGTATCGTACCAATGATACGGCATCCGCTCGGAAACCGGCATATGGCCGCCAATGGCGATTTGAAAGCGGTTGCGCCAGTAGCCGAAGTTAGGGAAGCTGACAATAGCCTGCTTGGCCACGCGCATCAGGCAGCGCAGGATTTTTTCCGTGTTCTGCATCGCCTGAATGGTTTGGCTCAAGACAATCACATCAAAGCTTTGATCGCCAAAAGCCACCAAACCTTCTTCCAAATCGGCTTGAATGACGTTCACACCGCGGGATATGGCGGCAATCACGCTGTCGGTATCGATTTCAACACCGTAGCCGGTGCAATTTTTATGTTCCACCAACGCAGCCAACAGCTCGCCGTCGCCGCAGCCTAAATCGAGTACGCGGCTGCCTTCGGGTATCCAATCGTAAATGAGTTGCAAATCGTCGCGCAGATTCATTTTTGGCAGTCCTTGTAAACGTTGTTCATATAAGCGGCAACCGCGCGGATATAGGCTTCGTCTTCCATCAAGAACGCATCGTGGCCGTGATTGGATTTGACTTCAATGTACTGCACGGATTTTTGCGCGGCGATTAATGCCTTGACCAATTCATGCGAACGTTGCGGCGAAAAGCGCCAGTCGGTGCTGAAGCTGGCAACAAAAAACTTGGCCTGCACATTCTCCACAGCGCGCGTGAGGTTGTGGCCGTAATCGGCGGCCGGGTCGAAGTAGTCAAGCGCCTTGGTCATCAGCAGATAAGTGTTGGCATCAAAGCGGCCGACAAACTTGTCGCCTTGATAGCGAAGATAAGATTCCACTTCAAACTCAACGCCGTAACCATACTGATAACCGTCTGATTTTAAATCGCGGCCGAATTTTTTACCCAAGCCGTCTTCGGCAAGATAAGTGATGTGTCCCATCATGCGCGCGATACGCAAACCGCGTGAAGGAACGGTATGATGGCTGCGGTAATTGCCTTCGTGGAAATCGGGATCGGTCAAAATCGCCTGGCGGGCAACATCGTTAAACGCGATGTTTTGAGTGGAAAGTTTAGGCGCAGAAGCGATGACGAGCGCATGAGCAACGCGTTCAGGCAAAGAAATCGTCCATTGCAATGCCTGCATGCCGCCTAAGCTGCCGCCGACAATGGCCGCCCATTTTTGAATGCCGAGATAATCGGCAAGCATGGATTGGGACTTCACCCAGTCTTTGACGGTTACAACGGGGAAATCCGCGCCATATTCGCGACCGGTTTCAGGATTTTCGGATAAAGGGCCGGTACTGCCGTCGCAGCCGCCCAAGTTGTTCAAACCGACAACGAAAAAGCGTTCGGTATCGATAGGTTTGCCGGGGCCGACCATATTGTCCCACCAACCGGCGTATTTATCCTCCACGCTGTGCTTGCCGGCAACGTGATGATTGCCTGACAGGGCGTGGCAGATAAGAACGGCGTTGCTTTTGTCTGCGTTGAGCGTGCCGTAGGTTTCAATCATCAGGTCGAAACGAGGTAAGGTTTTGCCGTTTTCCAGAGCAAGCGGTGTGTCAAACGGGATTTTCTGGGGCGTTACAATGCCCACTGAGGCATTTGTTGTCATTTGTAATTTCCAAGTGAAGCGGCAAAAGGGGTATTATAACGTTTCGTCTTTGTTTTGTGCATGAGGCTTCAGACGGCCTGCCCTGATTAAAGGCAATATTTTTGGGAGAATGTGGAATGATAGGCAGGCTTTTGCGATTTTTTTTCTTTTGCGCCATAGCGGCATTGATTGTGAACCGTTTGTTCAGCCGTAAACAAAAGCGCACCATTCGTGAAATCGCCAAAATCAGCGCATGGGTATTGCTGGGCGCGGCGGCCGCTACGCTGTTTTGGTATCTGATGATGCTGTTTTTCAAGCATATTCCTAATTCTTATTGAAATAAAATATAAAAGGCCGTCTGAAAACCTTAATCCAACGTTTTCAGACGGCCTTTTGATGTCCAAATTTAAAACAGCTCTTCCGGAATCTTGCAAACCGGAATCGGGTTGACTTTGTGCTGCATGGCTTTGTGCAATCGGGTATAGATTGTCAAAACTTCGCGCTGTCTGCCTTCAAAATCTTCAGGCTTGTGGCTGTTGTACACGCTCATCGCCCATTCGAGTTCGGGATAAGATGCGCCCATTTGCTCTTCATCGGTACGCTCGATATCCCAAAGGCCGTCTGTCGGCACGGCTTTTTGAATGTCTTCCGATACGTCTAGCTCGGCTGCCAAAGCGTACACCTGAGTTTTGGTTAAATCGGCAATCGGGCTGATGTCCACGCCGCCGTCGCCGTATTTGGTGAAGAAACCGACGCCGAAATCTTCAATTTTGTTGCCCGTTCCCGCCACCAGCAAACCATGCAGCTGGCCGTAATAATAAAGCGTCGTCATGCGAAGGCGGCTGCGTGCATTGGCAAGTGCCAGCTGTTTGTTGGGAAATTCGGTTTCGCTGACATCAACGGTATCGGCAAACGTATCGAACGCCGGAGTCAAATCAACACTTTGCGCTTTTACGTTAGGATAACGCTTTTTCAGACGGCCCATGTGTTCTTGAGCGCGGTTGACTTGGTCAGATTTCTGACGAATCGGCATTTCCAACAACAAAACCGACAAACCGGTTTGCGCGGCAAGGGTGGAAACCACGGCAGAATCGATGCCGCCGGATATGCCGACGACAAAACCTTTGGCAAGCGCCTGCTCGGCGTAATCTTTGAGCCATTGAACAATATGGCGGATGATGGCTTGGGTTTGCATAGGGATAAATGTTCGCTTCAAATAAAACGAATGATAGCCTGATTTGCACTTGTCTGAAAGACGACAGGGTATAATACCCTTTTTATTTCTTGCACACACACCATGTCCAAACCCATCCTTCTGCGCTGGCTCGTCGTCTGCCTGATTCCGCTCGCCACCCTTTTGTGGTTTGCCCTCAACCCGCCCGAAGACAAAACGCAACACCTCATCAACGGCATCATCCTTGCCTGCGAAGCCACGTTCCTATTCAAGTTCGTCCTTTTTGACGTCATCAAACACCACCTCAAACAAGAGCCCGAATTGAAACGGCAAAGCATTTGGATGTTTATCCCGATTATTTTGCTGATTGTTTATTTATTCCACTATTTCGGCGCATTCTGATGTTTTCAGACGGCCTTGGGCATATTTTTCCATGAACACCACCCCACCTTATACCTGCTGGATTTTCTGCAACGTCATCGACAACTTCGGCGACATCGGCGTTTCATGGCGGCTGGCGCGTGTTTTGCAACGCGAACTCGGCTGGCAAGTGCATTTGTGGACAGACGACTTTCCGTCCCTTCAGGCACTCTGCCCTGACTTGGCCTCGATTCCCAATATCCATCAAGGCATCGGCATTCACGCTTGGCAAGCCGACTACGCCGAAGATACCGATACAGCCCCTACCCCCGACATTGTCATCGAAACCTTCGCCTGCGAACTGCCCGACAACGTTCAAACCATCATCCGCCAACACCAACCGCTTTGGCTCAACTGGGAATACCTCAGCGCGGAAGACAGCAACGAGAGGCTGCACTTAATGCCCTCGCCCCAGGCCGGCGGCATACAGAAATACTTTTGGTTTATGGGTTTCAGCGAAAAAAGCGGCGGCCTGCTGCGCGAACGCGATTACGCCGAATCGGCCGGATTTGATACGGAAGCCTTACGCCGACAACTCAAACTTCCCGCAAAAAACGCGTCCGAGTGGCTGCTTTTCGGCTATCAAAGCGATATTTGGGCAAAATGGCTGACTATGTGGCAACAGGCCGGCCAACCCATTACCCTGCTGCTTGCAGGTACACAAATCATCGCCAGTCTGAAAAACAGCGACCTAGTACCGCAAAATGCCCTGCTTGAAGACGGCGATGTGTATCAGAGCGAACACATTACCCTGATCAAAATCCCTTTTGTCCCCCAACAGGATTTCGACAAACTGCTCAACCTTGCCGACGGCGCTATCATACGCGGCGAAGACAGCTTTGTTCGCGCCCAGCTTGCCGGAAAGCCTTTCTTTTGGCACATCTATCCGCAAGAAGAAAATATCCATCTCGACAAACTGCACGCTTTTTGGGACAAAGCGCATCAGGTTTATCCGGATGTTGTCGCCACGGCACACCACCGCCTTTCCGACGAACTCAACAACGGTGATGCACTCAGCGACAGCCAGCGCCTGCAGGCATGGCAAACCCTGACTGCACACCAAAATGAATGGCGGCAAAGCGCGGCAAAATGGCGGGATGGACTTTTTGCTCAAAAAAGTGCCGTTGAAAAACTTGCCGCCTTTATTTCAAAGCACAAAAAAATACGCTAAAATAGCGCGTTTTATTACAACCGATTTGATTGGAAAACTACAATGAAAACAGCACAAGAACTGCGCGCCGGCAACGTATTCATGGTCGGCAACGATCCTATGGTCGTTCAAAAAACCGAATACATCAAAGGCGGCCGCTCTTCCGCCAAAGTCAGCATGAAACTGAAAAACCTGCTGACCGGTGCCGCTTCTGAAACCATTTACAAAGCCGACGACAAATTCGACGTCGTTATCCTGTCCCGCAAAAACTGTACTTACAGCTACTTTGCCGATCCTATGTACGTCTTCATGGACGAAGAATTCAACCAATACGAAATCGAAGCCGACAACATCGGCGACGCGTTGAAATTCATCGTTGACGGTATGGAAGACCAATGCGAAGTTACTTTCTACGAAGGCAACCCAATCTCCGTAGAATTGCCTACCATCATCGTTCGCGAAGTTGAATACACCGAGCCTGCCGTTAAAGGCGATACCTCCGGTAAAGTGATGAAAACCGCGCGTCTGGTCGGCGGCACTGAAATCCAAGTGATGTCTTATATCGAAAACGGTGACAAAATCGAAATCGATACCCGTACCGGCGAATTCCGCAAACGTGCTTAATCAGCCCGTAACACAAAAAGGCCGTCTGAATATTCAGACGGCCTTTTTATCAATCTACCTTATTGTTTCTTCAAGCCCTTGGCTGCAACAGTCGCAATCGTACCGTCAATGCCTTTGCTCTTAATCAGCTCGCCAAATTGGTTGCGGTATACCGTTACCAAGCTGGTACCGTCCACGCGGATATTGTAAATCTTATACGCACCGCCACTTTGGTAAAGCTGGTAGGCCACTTCATACTTGGTGCCTTTTTTGGTCTGAATTTCCGAGAAAACGTCAAACTTATTGCCGTTTGCCGTCATCTTCGGCAACAGGCGTACATTCGCATCCGCCGCACCAATCAGTGCAGAATGCGAGTACATCGCAATCACCATGTCTTTGAATGCACGGATAAAATCAGTTTTCTGTTTGGCAGAAAATTCACGCCATGGCGCGCCGACAGCCAAAGCCGAAATACGTTCATAATCCAAATAACGGTTGGCATACTGCTCAACCTGTTTCACACGTTGCGCTTCTGTCAAAGAAGTATTGCGTGCAATTTTCAGCACAGCATCAATATTCTGCTGCATCTGCTTTTGCGCAGGATGCGTTTCCGCCGCCACATAGGGCGCGGCAATCACCATCGGCGCGGCCACAATCAAAGTCTGAAGAAAACGGTTCATGACGATATCCATCCAAAATAAAACCGCATTTTAAAAACAATCTATTCCAAAAAACTTAATTCTTTGTAAAAGCAGTCATGAGCAATGAAAAATCCTGCAATCAAATTTCAGACGGCCTGATAAAAATAAGATAACATGTGAACACTATTTTAAAAGGAAAAAGCCATGCCCTACGTCAACATCAAAGTAACCGGCGGCAACGAAGCCCCGAGTGCGGAACAAAAAGCCGAATTAATTCGCGGCGTCACCGAATTACTCTCACGCGTTCTCAACAAAAATCCCGAGACGACCGTCGTCGTCATCGACGAAATCAATATGGACAACTGGGGCATAGGCGGTAAAAGCGTGACGGTTCGCCGTGCTGAAGCGCGCAATAAGTAAGCTTTGGACGTCTGAAGCTCTTTTAATTTACCCACAAAAAGAGTACATTTATCCCATTGTTAACAATTTTACGGAACACACATCATGGAGAAATTCCCTAAATCATCCAAACTGGATCACGTTTGCTACGATATTCGCGGCCCAGTTCACAAAAAAGCCCTGCAACTGGAAGAAGAAGGCAACAAAATCCTCAAGCTCAATATCGGCAATCCGGCTCCGTTTGGCTTTGAAGCGCCTGACGAAATTTTGGTTGACGTCATCCGCAACCTGCCGACTTCGCAAGGCTATTGCGACTCCAAAGGCCTTTACTCCGCACGCAAAGCCATCGTCCACTACTACCAAACCAAAGGACTGCTCGACGTTACCGTCAACGATGTTTACATCGGCAACGGCGTGTCCGAGCTGATCACCATGTCCATGCAGGCATTGCTCAACGACGGCGATGAAATCCTGATTCCCGCACCGGACTATCCTTTGTGGACCGCCGCCGCAACACTGGCAGGCGGTACCGTCCGCCATTATCTATGCGACGAAGAAAACAACTGGTTCCCCAACCTGGCCGATATGGAAGCCAAAATTACACCGAAAACCAAAGCCATAGTCATCATCAACCCCAACAACCCTACCGGCGCGGTGTACAGCAAAGAAATCCTGCTGGAAATCGCCGAACTGGCGCGTAAACACGGCCTGATTATTTTTGCCGACGAAATTTACGACAAAATCCTCTACGACGACGCCGTACACCACCATATCGCCGCACTTGCCCCCGACCTCCTGACCGTTACATTCAACGGTCTCTCGAAAGCCTACCGCGTTGCCGGATTCCGTCAAGGCTGGATGATACTCAACGGCCCGAAACATCATGCAAAAGGCTATATCGAAGGCTTGGACATGCTCTCGTCTATGCGCCTTTGTGCCACCACACCCATGCAGCACGCCATTCAGACGGCCTTGGGCGGATACCAAAGCATCAACGAATTCCTCCTCCCCGGCGGCCGCCTGCTCGAGCAACGCAACAAAGCATGGGAACTGGTCAACCAGATTCCGGGCATATCCTGCGTCAAACCCATGGGCGCATTGTATATGTTCCCCAAAATCGATACCGAAATGTACAGCATCCATGACGACATGAAATTCATCTACGACTTACTCGTACGTGAAAAAGTCTTGTTCGTCCAAGGCACAGGCTTCAACTGGATACGCCCCGACCACTTCCGTATCGTTACCCTGCCGCCCGTTCATCAAATCGAAGAAGCCATGGACAAACTCAAACGCTTCTTGCAAAACTACCATCAATAAACCTAAACAAAGAGGCCGTCTGAAAAAGCAAACCGCTGTTCAAACGGCCTTTTTAATCAAACAGCAACTTGGCAAAGCCTGCTGACATGCGTATAATCGACCTTACCTATCTGGGGGCGATCTTGGTTTCGACGGGGGTTGCAAAGCAGATGCGGGCATACCGGGGTCTCAGATTTCCCGTTAAACACTGAATTTAAATAGTCGCAAACGACGAAACTTACGCACTGGCCGCTTAAGGCCTGCCGTTGCAGCAGTTGGTCAATGGGCTGTGTAGCGCAAGCTACCGCAACGTCATTCTACATTGACTGGTTTTCTGTCGGGTTACTTGGCAGGAAACGAGATTTAAGGTAACTGGTTC
>NZ_JBQCWZ010000041.1:0-20425 GCF_051956895.1 Neisseria sp. P0021.S006 | reverse complement strand
GTCTTGAGTATTTGAAAGTCGATGTGACAAAGAAAGACGACTTCATTGCTTTGGGCGACTTGGTAAAAGCGCGCAAGAATACTGAGAATGTCGTGATCTACCTCTCAACTGCGCCGAAATTCTTTGCACAAGCCTGTGAAAATCTTGCCGAAATCGGTTTGAATGCCGATAACGTGCGCGTGGTTTTGGAAAAACCGTTGGGTACGGACTTGGCTTCTTCCCAACAAATCAATACAGATGTAGCCCGTTATTTCAAAGAAGAACAAATCTACCGTATCGACCATTATTTGGGTAAAGAAAGCCTGCAAAACCTGCTGGCCTTGCGTTTTGCTAATGTGATGTTCGAGCCTTTGTGGAACAACAAATATATTGAAAGCGTACAGCTGACCATCGCCGAGCAGTTGGGCGTGGAAGAACGCGGTGAGTTTTACGACATTACCGGCGCATTGCGCGATATGGTGCAAAACCACTTGATGCAAATGCTTTGTATGACTGCGATGGAAGCGCCGGCAAGCTTGGATGCCGATGCCGTACGCGACGAGAAAGTGAAAGTCATCAAATCGCTGAAACCGCTGACCATCGAATCCGTCAACGAAAATGTTATTCGCGGCCAATATGTTGCAGCAAACGGTATGAACGGCTATCTGGAAGAAGTCGACGTACCGAAAGACAGTTTCACTGAAACCTATGTTGCCATCAAAGCCGAAATCGAAAACGAGCGTTGGAAAGGCGTACCTTTCTACCTGCGTACCGGCAAACGCATGGCAGGCAAAGTGGCGGAAATCGTGTTGAACTTCCGTCCGCTGCAAAACCATATTTTTGACAACAGCCAACCTGCGCCGAATCGTTTGGTTATTGAACTACAACCGACCGAATCCGTCCGTCTTTACACACAAGTGAAAACCCCGGGTGCTGGCAACAAAGTCGAAGTGACACCGATTGGCGTGGACTTGGGCACAGCCGTCGAGGGTCGCCGTGCCGAGGCTTATGAACGCCTGCTGCTGGATGTGATTAACGGCAAACTCGCTTTGTTCAACCGTCGTGACGAACTCGAAGCCGCTTGGGAATATGTGATGCCTATCCTGGAAAACTGGGCGAACAATACAACGCCTCCACATGCTTACGAAGCCCATTCTTGGGGTCCTGAAGCTGCGCGCGCGCTGTTGGCCCGTGACGGTAACAAGTGGCACGAAGAGCAATAATATTTCTTTCAGACGGCCTTGTTTTCCAACAAAAGGCCGTCTGAAACCATGAAAGGACGAAACATGTTTGTTTGGCACGAACAAGAAAATGCTGCAACTGCTGCGCAAGCTCTCGCCGATGCCGTTGCCGCCGCATTGCAAGCCGCGTTGAATGAGAAAGGCCATGCGGTTTTGGCCGTTTCCGGCGGTCGTTCGCCGATTGCGTTTTTCGAGGCTTTGTCGCAAAAAGATTTAAATTGGCAAAACGTCGGCATTACTTTGGTGGACGAGCGTATCGTTCCGACCACGCATGCCGACAGCAATACAGGCTTGGTACGCGAATATCTGCTCAAAAATAACGCGGCCGTTGCCACATGGATTCCTGTTGTTGAAGACGGAAAGTCTGAAACTGAATTACAACCTGAAGTTGTCGTTGCTTACGCATTGAAACATTATAAGCAACCTGATGTGCTGGTGTTGGGCATGGGAGGGGACGGACATACGGCGTCGTTGTTCCCTCAAGCGCCTCAATTACAGGCAGCAATCAATGAAGCCAATGACCCGACATTGATTCATACTACGCCGGTTACCGCGCCGCATGAGCGTGTGAGTATGACTTTGGGTGCGATTGCCAAAACGCCGAATGTATTTTTGGCCATTCAAGGCGCAGAGAAAAAAGCGGTATTCGACAAGGCTGCAGCAAGGGTCGATACCGAATATCCGACCAGCCTGATTCTCAATCATCAAGGGATTAACTGCCATGTCTACTATGCACACTGAAGCTTATCCTCGTTTGGTCGCCGATATCGGCGGTACGAATGCCCGTTTTGCACTTGAAACTGCACCACAGGTCATTGAAAAGGCTGAAGTCTTGCCTTGCCAGGATTACGACACCATTGTTGATGCCGCCAAAACTTATTTGGAACGCGCAGGCAGTCCGAAAGTTTTGCACGCCGCCTTTGCGATTGCCAATCCGATTTTGGGCGACTGGGTGCAGATGACCAACCACCACTGGGCATTCTCCATCGAAACCACCCGCCAGGCTTTGGGTTTTGAAACGTTGATTCTGTTGAACGACTTTACCGCCCAGGCTTTGGCGGTAACAAAAACCGATAAGAAAGACTTGATACAAATCGGCGGTCAAAAACCAATCGAATTTGCGCCTAAAGCCGTTATCGGTCCGGGTACCGGTTTGGGTGTCAGCGGTTTGGTGCACAGCGCTGCCGGCTGGGTGGCGTTGGCAGGCGAGGGCGGCCATACCAGCTTCCCGCCGTTTGACGATATGGAAGTATTGATTTGGCAATACGCTAAAAACAAATACGGCCATGTTTCTGCCGAGCGTTTCTTGAGCGGCGCAGGTCTGAGCCTGATTTACGAAGCATTGGCCAAACGCGACAACATCAAACAATGCCGTCTGAAGCCTTCTGAAATCACCGATAAGACATTGAGCGGAACATCGCCGATTTGCCGTCAGACTTTGGATATTTTCTGCGCCATGCTGGGTACGGTTGCTTCCAATTTGGCTTTGTCATTGGGTGCGCGCGGCGGCGTGTATTTGTGCGGCGGGATTATCCCGCGCGTGTTGGATTACTTTAAAACGTCTCCATTCCGCAGCCGCTTTGAAAACAAAGGCCGCTTTGAGGCTTATCTTGCCGCTATTCCCGTGTATGTCGTATTGAGCGAATTTCCGGGCATCGTCGGCGCGGCGGTCGCATTAGACAATCATTTAAATAACGTTTAAACACACAAACGGCGGTGCAGGGCAGGGGGTGGAAAAAAACCTTGTCCTGAACGTCAAAGAATCAAAGGGTAGAGTATATGTTAAGCAAAATCAGCGAATCATTGTCCAACCTCTCCGGCGCAGAACGCAAAGTTGCCGAATCTGCGTTGGCCGAGCCGAAATGGTTCGTTCATGCTGCTGTGGCGGAAATCGCCGAGCGTGCTTCCGTCAGTCAGCCGACTGTAATCCGTTTCTGCCGCAGCTTGGGTTACAAAGGCTTGCCTGAGTTCAAACTCGCTTTGTCTGCCAGCATCGGCCACGAAGGCATGCCTTACGTTCATGAAGAATTAAACGCCGATGACAACATGGGCAGCGTGGTCGAAAAAGTATTGGGCAATGCCGCAGCCTCCCTCTTGGGTGAGCGCCGTTTCCTGAAAGAATCCGAGCTGGAAAACGCGATTGCCATTCTGATGCACGCGCGACGCGTTGAGTTTTATGGTGTCGGCAACTCCGGCATCGTTGCCCAAGATGCGCAACACAAATTCTTCCGCTTCGGTATGTCCACCGTTGCCTATGTCGATACACATACCCAGCTGATGGCGGCTTCCGTATTGACCGAGCAGGATGTGTTGGTGGCGATTTCCAATACCGGCTCATCTATCGAATTGTTGGATGCGGCCAGTATCGCCAAAGAAAACGGCGCAGCCGTTATCGCGCTGACCCGCAATGATTCACCGTTGGCTCAAATGGCCGACTGTGTATTGAGCATTGCTACTCAGGAAAATGCCGAGCTTTATACGCCTATGGTGTCCCGTCTTCTGCAGCTGGCCGTTATCGATATTCTTGCCATCGGCTTGGCCTTGCGTTTGGGCGATACTGCCAGTACGCAACTGCAAAAAAGTAAAAAAAGCATACATAACAAGCACATCGAATACGATAAAGATTGATTCTTCATTGATATCTTCAGACAGCCCCAACCCACATCAAGGCCGTCTGAAACCTCAAAAAACGGAAACCACCCCGTTCCCGTTTCAGACGACCTCACGGCCGTTTTCTCAACAAAACTGTCCACTATCCAGGAGAGCATCCGATGAAACACCTTCACGATTTACCAGCTTGGTCAAAATTATGGATACATTTTGACGAAACCAAAGAACAACACATGCGCGAAATGTTCGAGCAAGATCCCGAACGTGCCGAGCGCTACTGGCTGCAGGTTGGCGGCCTGACTTTGGATTATTCTAAAAACCGTATCAACGACGAAACCATGGCACTGTTGTTCGAGCTGGCGCGTGAAGCAGGCGTACCGGAGCGGATGCAGCAAATGTTCCACGGCGAAAAAATCAATACGACGGAAAACCGCGCCGTTCTCCACGTCGCCCTGCGCAACCGCACCAACGCCCCTATCGTCGTGGATGGCGAAGATGTCATGCCTAAGGTCAACCATGTCCTGCAACGCATGGGCGAGTTCGCGCATGAAGTCCGCAGCGGCAGCTGGTTGGGCTATACCAATCAAGTCATTACCGACGTCGTCAACATCGGTATCGGCGGCTCTGACCTCGGTCCTCTGATGATGTGTACCGCGCTCAAGCCTTTCGGCCATCCGCGTTTGAACATGCACTTCGTCTCCAATGTGGACGGCTCCCAACTGCGCGACGTATTGTCCAAAGTCCACCCTGAAACTACGCTGTTCATCATTGCGTCCAAAACCTTTACCACCCAAGAAACCCTGACCAACGCCCTGACCGCGCGTAAATGGTTCTTGGATCATGCAGGCGATGAAAGCGCCGTGGCCAAACACTTCGTTGCCGTATCGACCAACCAAAAAGCCGTTGCCGAATTCGGTATCGATACCGCCAATATGTTTGAATTTTGGGACTGGGTCGGCGGACGATACAGCCTGTGGTCGGCCATCGGCCTGCCGATTATGCTGTATCTCGGCGAAGAAAACTTCATCGAAATGCTCAACGGCGCGCACTTGATGGACCAACACTTCATCAACACGCCGCTAGAGCGCAACATGCCCGTCATCCTCGCCCTCATCGGCATCTGGTACATCAATTACTACGGCGGCGGCAGCCATGTTATCGCGCCTTACGACCAACATCTTCACCGCCTGCCCAAATTCATCCAGCAGCTCGACATGGAGAGCAACGGCAAACAAGTTACCCTTGACGGTAAACCGGTCGGTTACGAAACTTCGCCGATTATTTGGGGCGAAACCGGCATCAACGGCCAGCACGCCTTCTTCCAACTGCTGCACCAAGGTACGCACATCACGCCGATTGACCTCATCGCCTCCCTTGAAAAACGCAGCAACCTGCGCGGTCACCACGAAATCCTGCTGGCGAACGTCTTTGCCCAAGCCGAAGCCTTTATGCGCGGCAAAACGCCTGACGAAGTCCGCACCGAGCTTCAAGCCCAAGGCATGGAAGCAGAGCGTATCGAAGAGCTGGTTCCGCACAAAACCTTCTCAGGCAACCGCCCGACCAACCTCATCCTAATGGACAAAATCAACCCGCGCAATATGGGCAGCCTGATTGCCATGTACGAACACAAAACTTTCGTTCAAGGCATTATTTGGGGCATCAACAGCTTTGACCAATGGGGCGTAGAACTCGGTAAACAACTGGCCAAAACCATTCTTGCCGAATTGACCGGCGAGACCGAAGTGCAAAAACACGACAGTTCCACTACACGCCTAATTAATCTTTATTTGAACGCCAACAAATAAAGCATTTATTTAAAGCTAAGGCCGTTTGAAAGTTTCAGACGGCCTTTTGTTTTATTCCGGATCATCCGTAAACGCATTTTCCCGAAATATCGGTACAAACGTGAAAAGATACAGTACGAACACGGCGATGGTCAGAATCGTAGGAATGGTGATGAAGAATATCGGGTTCACGTTCATTAAAACAGCGCGCGAGACGGCGGCGGCGAAGAGGATGGGGACGGCAATGCGGCAGAGCTTGGGGTAGTCGAGTTTGGTAAAGCCGCTGTGCCACAGCCCGGCGGTCAGCCACACCATCATCACGCCCCCCATCATGCCGCCGAGGGTAATCAGGTGTAATGGGGCGGAGGAGGGCAGATTTTGCAGTTTCGCCGCGCCTGTCCACAGATAGCCTGCGGCGGCAAAGAGTTGGAGCAGGTAATAAGTGCGGACGTAGTGTTTGCGCAGGAGTTCGTGATGGTGAAGCTCACGCAGCTTGGCGAGCAGGATAAAGCCGACGGCAAGCGCGGTAAAACCGGCGGTTTGCACTGGCAGCCAAAGTTCGGCGGCGGCGTGCAGCAGCAGGAAGGTGATGGCGATGTTTTTATAAACGATATTTGGAATAAAAACAGGGTCTTTCAGACGGCATTCTTTAAGGGCTTCCGCGCCCAAAAGAATACTGACGCGGACGGATACAAACATGACCGCCGCCATGTTCAGATGTACTTGCGCACGCAACAGGTTTAAATCGCCGCTGACGGCATAGGCCGTCTGAAAAACGGTAAACGCGGCAAGCAGCATTAGTAGGGCAAAGTTGTCAGTGTTTCGGTCAAGCCAAATCAGCCAGGCGCAAAACAGCAGCAATACCAGCCAATAGGCGGCAACGAAAAACGAGGCAGTTTGCGGCGAAAAGGGCAGTATGGCGGATGCGGCGAGCAACAATGCCGCCATCAAAGTAGCGACAGGTTTCAGACGGCCTTGATAGCCCGTCCATTCGAGCATGGCGGCAGTCAGGAAGCCGCCGTATGCCGCAGGCAGCATGAGTTCTAAGAAGATTTGGCGGTGCAAAATGACGGCACCGGGGCTGATGAAAAACACCAACGCGCCGAATATGGCAAGTACCGCCGCACCGACAAAAAACGGCCGCATGGGGTGGGTGAAAAATTTATTCATGGCTTGGCTTGATTCTGCATGAAGATGCTTTCGGATATGGATTTATTGGGCGGACAGGGTTGTATTTTTCGCCAAAGAGGCAAGCCTGCGGCTTGCTTGCCCTCTCCCTAGCCCTCTCCCACGGGGAGAGGGGATTAGGCTGTCGAGCGCCCTCTGATTTTCAGAAACCTGATTCCCTCTCCCCGTGGGAGAGGGTTAGGGAGAGGGCAACGAACCGCAAGGTTTGTCAGATACTCAAATGCCCGTATCATTCATATTATTGATATTATTGTTCGAATTGTATTATTTTCAATAATAATAAATAACCCTAAACCAATATAAATAACAGCCATTATCCAACGACTAAACTTCTCTACAATTTCACCAACACCTGAAATATTAGCCAATCTTTGTGCTGTATATACTAAAACAAAAATCAATATTAAAAATACAAGAAGAGTAACTAATAAGTCGACAAGATCTAAAGTCACAAAGTAAGGAACAAAAAGTCCAATATTATCTGCACCACAACTAGCAACTGTAACCAAAGCAACAATACCGACTAATTTTGACAACCCTTTTTCATCCAATTCTTTTTTAGCTCTTTTTTCGCCCTCACAATCGTCGTAAATAGCAACTTTAATACCTAAGTAAATCGGTATTAAACCTAATAAACCCAACACCCATTTTTCCGGAACATAATGCAAAACAAAAGCTAGAAATAAACTAACTAATATTAAAATTACAGAACCTAAATATTGTCCGATATAAATATCTCGATATTCTTTTCTAGTATTTGCTCTAGCAAAAAATATTAATAGTATTACCAACAAATCTACTGCTGTAGCAATATATAAAACAGCAGCAGTAATCACAGTCGAAAACATAAAGCACCTCATAATGAATCCCCTGCCCCCTTGGCACCACGGCTTTTTCAAAAACCGAATCGCGTTCGGATAACAGATTCGTATCTTTCGCTAAAGAGGCAAGCCTGCGGCTTGCTTACCCTCTCCCTAGCCATCTCCCACGGGGAGAGGGAATTGGGCTGTCGAGCCTGAACATTTTCAGGTTTACCTGACATCTGATTCCCAATTCTACGGCTCTCTGATTTTGAGAAACCTGATCCCCTTTCCCCGTGGGAGAGGGTTAGGGAGAGGGCAACGAACCGCAAGGTTTGTCAGAAATTTAAATTCCTATCACTCATAATAATGAATCCCCTGAAACTCTCTTGCCACCACGGCTTCTTCAAAAGCCGAATCGCGTTCGGACAGCGGCGTAGGCAGGGTAATCACGTTTTGCACGTTCATGCCCTTAGTGGAAAGCAGCATGATTTCATGGCTCAGGCGTGCGGCTTCGAAGCGGTCGTGCGTTACCAGCATACACGCCATGCCCTGCCGCTCGATTTTTTCCACCAGCATGGCGACCAAAATATCGCGCAAATCGCGGTCCAAACCGACGAACGGCTCGTCCAGCAAGGCAAGGTCGCAGCCGCACAGCAGCAGGCGCAAAAATGCTACCCGTTTCGCCATGCCGCCGGACAATTCGGTCGGATATTTGTTCAAATCGCCCGCAGTCAGCCCGACTTTCGCCGCCAGCGCGATGATTTCGCCTTCATCGGGTTTGTCCATAAAAATAGCGATATTCTGCATCGCGGTCAAGTTTCCCGGCAGGCGGTTTTCCTGAAACAGAAAACCCGTTTTGCGGAAAGTATTGCGTATCGTGCCCGATTTCGGCGTTTCCAAGCCCGCAATCAAACGCAAAACCGTCGTCTTGCCACAGCCGCTCGGCCCGAACAAAGCTTTCACTTCGCCATGTTGCAGGTTCAAACTGAAATCGCGCACGATGGGGTCGCGGAGAATTTCAAAACGCACGTTTTCAAGACAGAGCATCATCTCCTCCACGGCATAAACAAAATTTCCAAAGGTTTGGTAATCAGGTATTCAAACAGTGACACAAACACGATAACCAACACCACATAAGCCATCACCGTCGAAGTCTCCAGCATCGCCCTCGCGTCTGCAATCCGCGCGCCTACGCCTTCGCTCGCGCCCAAGAGTTCCGCCATAATCACCACCTTCACCCCCATCGCCACCGCCACGCCGATGCTGGAAATCACATAACCCGTCAGATGCGGGATATACAGATAACGGATTTTTTTCAGACGGCCTAATTTATAAGCGTCAAACAATTCCTCATGCTGCTTGTTCACGCTCGCCATCCCGACCGCCGCACTCGCAAACGTCAGCGGCGCAACCAACACAATGATGGTAAACAGCACGCTCGGATTGCCGAACCCGAACCAAAACAGAGCCATCACCACCCAAATAATCGGCGGCATCGCCAACAAAGTCGTAATCACAGGTTTAAGCAATGCCATCGCCGTCTTAAAACTGCCCGCCACCAGTCCCGCCGCCAATCCCGCTACCAGCGCAACCGAAATCCCCACCACCGACCGCCACAGCGAAATCCCGATTTCGTTTTCCTGAAAATGTTTCAATAAAGCCAAAGATTTTTGAAACACCTCCACCGGCGCAGGCAGCATAAACTCGCCGAACACGGCACTGCCCCACGCCCACAACGCCACCACTACCATCGCCACGCCTAGACCGGCAAAGCCGCTCCAAAGGTAGTCGATGATGTAAAACAGCGCAGGCTGCGGTTTGCGGATTTTGTCGGTTTTAATCATGGTTTGGGTGTTGGTTTGTCGTTATGTTTTGGCAAGGATAGGCCGTCTGAAAAAAGTAGGTCGGATACTCGTATCCGACAGCCCCCATTTAGCCGAAATGTCGGATTCAAGAATCCGACCTACGCTGCTGATAATGTCCTAACAGGCCGTCTGAAAAATGATAAGTCAAATTTCAATGGCTTTCACTATTTTCAGACGGCCTCTCTCCTCTTTTAAGCTAAGAAGAACCCGTTATCCGGCAGCTTGCCGCCCAAGAGTTTCGGGTTGAACTGCATCAGGATTTCGTAAAACTTCAAAATCTCGTTCTTCACTTCGCTGCCTTTGGTTACCGTCAGCCGCGCGCCGTCCAAGCCCATGACTAGGGCGGGTTCGGGGGCGGGGAGGTAGTTTTTGCCGATTTTCGCGGCGCTCTGACGGTTGGCGAGTATCCAGTTGAGCGCGTTTTTCAAATCCTGATGGAAGATGTCGAACTGCGCTTTGTGTGCGTGGAAATATTCTTCGTTGGCGATGATGCCTGCCATCGGAATCAGCGGTTTGGTGTCAAACGCCTGTCCCCATGCTTTCACCAAGTCAAATCCACGCACGACGTTTACGCCCATGGTTTTGCCTTTAAGTAGGCTGGCGGTTGCCATCGGTTCGGGCAGGATGGCAGCGTGGTAGTCCTTGCTCAAAAACAGTCCGACTGCTTCCGGCGGCGTGGCGGTGTAAGTGATGCCGACTTTGTGCGCGTCGATTTTCAGTTTTTTCAGTAAGGCTTGCAGCACGATGTCGGGCATATCATTTTTAAACGGTACGAGGATTTTTTTGCCGACCAAATCCTGAGGCGAGGCAATCGCACTGCCTTTGCACATCAGCTGCGTGATGCCGTTGGTCAAAATATTGACCATGCCGACTTTCTGCCCTTGGTTGCGCAGGTTTACGCCGACATTGCTCGGGCTCATCATCACTTTAAATTGTCCGCTTGCTACGCCTGCGCGCAGTTGGTCGGGCGAACGCCAGATTTTCAGCGATACATCTGCCTGTTTCGCCAGCTTGCCTTGCAACGCCGCTACGGCAATGGTTACGCTGGGCATTGCCGGTGCGCCGTACACGGTAAATTGTTCTTTACCGGCTGCCAACAATGAAGGCGAAACGCCTGCGGCTGCCAGAGCGGCGGTCATTTTTAAGAAATCGCGTCTTTTCATGTCCATTTTTTATCTCCTAATTCTTAATAAGCCAGTGTAGGCATTCTTTCAGACGGCCTGATTTTAAAAAGCCGCATGCAAACTCAACCAATATGTCCTGCCCGGTGCATACACCACACTGGGCGACAGGGCGAGGACGTGGTCGCCGCTGATGTGTTCGGCGTATTTTTTGTTGAACACGTTGTTTACGCCCAAGCGCAAGCCGTATTTGTCTTTGATGTTTACGCCTGCGTAAAGGTCGGCAACGGTAAAGCCTTTGGCGGCTTCGCGTTTGTCTATGCCCAGACCTCTTGCCGCGTCAAAATCGCCGCGCGTTTGTTTGGCGACAAAGCGTGTTGCTGCGCCGATGTTGTAGCTGCCGTGGGCAAAGTAGTTTTTGTAGTCGGCTTGGACGGCGGCTTCAAACGGGCGGATTTGATAGAGCGGCCTGCCGTCAGTTTCGTTGTGTCCGTAGTTGTAGGCGGCTTTGATGCCTGCCGCCCAATGCGGATTGAAGTTGTAACGCGCGTAGGCCTGCGCGGTAAACAATCGAGCGTCTACGTTGCGTGTGATGATGCCGCCGCCGTTGGAGGCTGTGCCGCTTTGTCCATGTGCGCGGTCAAAAATAATCAGGTCTTTGACTTTGTCCGCTACAAGCGTGCCTCCCACGTTCCAGCCCGCGCCTGCGAGCGAGTTCATGTAGCCGTTGTAGTAGTCGTTGCGGCTGTCGGCGGTGAGCTTGATGCGGTTGTGTTTTTCGGTTTTCAGCAGGGGATTGCCTGCGATGGCGGCGGCTGAATTTTGGTTCATCAGTGCGCCGTTCATGCGGTTTTGTACGATGGCGGCAAGCGAGTTGAAGCGTTCGGTGTTGTCGCCGATTCGTTCTAAGTGAGCAAGGGAAACGCTGTATTTTTGCGTTTCAGACGGCGTGAAATCATATTTGAGTTCACCGGAGAAGGCATGACGGCGCACTTTGCCGTTGAAGTCGTAGCCGTAATGGGTTTTCCAAATTTGTTGTGATGAGGCGAAGGCAAGGTTGCGGTTCATCGGATGGGCGGGCTGTGCCGTATTTTTGCGTACGTCCGCTTCGTTGATTTCGTAGCTTAAGCCCAAACCCAGTTTGTGTTGGTCGTTGAACTTGTAAGACAGGGTATCGGCAATGCGCCAGCGGTCGAGGTGTACATCGGCGAAACGGTAGCCGTTGAGGAAGTCGCGCATGGCGGTGTGGGCGTTGCGCTCGCCGTTTTGGCTGTCGTTGCGGTAGCTGACGGCGGCGTTGTTGTGGAATTTGCCGAAGTCCGCGTCGTGTTTGAGCGAGAAGTCGTACACTTTGCGGTCAAGTTCTACAAACATTTGTTGCGGCGTGTTGTTTGGGCGCAGGGAGTAATTGTCGGCATGGCGTTTGAGTTTGATGATGCCTGCTTCCGCGCTGACCGTATTGCTCAAATCGGCATTGCCCCAACGCGCGTTGAGTTTGGCGATGTGGCGTTCGGTGTCCAATGCATCGTTGACGAACTGCGGCTGGCGGTCGTTGTTGATGTCGTCGTGTAGGTAGGTGAGGCGGTATTCTTGATTTTCAGATGGCACGAAACCGAGTACCAAAGCTTGATT
This sequence comes from Neisseria sp. P0021.S006, assembly GCF_051956895.1. Lineage (NCBI taxonomy): Bacteria > Pseudomonadati > Pseudomonadota > Betaproteobacteria > Neisseriales > Neisseriaceae > Neisseria > Neisseria sp. P0021.S006. The sequence continues at coordinate 8,202 of NZ_JBQCWZ010000041.1, read as the reverse complement.
AAAACGGCTGTATTTCCAATCGGTCTGATTGCCGTCGCCGTCTTTATAGCCGTTGGCCTTGGTGTGATTGAGGTTGGCCACGCCATACACTTTTGCCCCGCGCGCTTGCGCGGTAATGGAATTGTAAAAACTTTTGCCGTAAAAGCCGCTGTTTGCTTTCAGAGGACGGAAGGCTTGGTCTATGTTTTCGGTAACAAAGTAATGATCGCTACGGTCGGTGCGGTCGAATTGGTTTTCGGGGAAATAACCTTGAGCGGCGGTCGGAGCAATCGGTTTGGGAGGGGAAAAGGTTTTGACAGGCTGGATTTCATCGGGGTCTGCCAAGGTTTCGGCAAAACCGTTTGCGGCGGCAAAACTGCTCATTAACAGGTAAACCAAATGTTTTCGTTTCATCTTCATCTCCTGATAATCATTTTTATTCATTATGCTCTTGGAGAAAAACAAAGTAAAGAAACGATAAGGTATTTATTGTCGATAAACACCTAGCGCAAAATACAAATCGGCAAGGAGGAAAATTTTTAGAAGAGGGGAGTGGCGGCGCAGGTTGTGTTTGCTCCGAAATCGGGTTTTATCTTCTATTAATATTTCAGGTTGATAAAGCAAAAGGCCGTCTGAAAACCTCTCTCTTTTCAGACGGCCTTTTGCTGGGTATAATAAATTTACGAATCATTATTATTTCTGTTTAAATATAGGAGAAACGCATGAGCACCCGTACCGAACACGACACCATGGGCAATGTCGAAGTCCCGTCCGAAGCCTATTGGGGCGCGCAGACCCAGCGCAGCCGCAATAATTTCAAAATCGGCGGCGAAACCCTGCCGCAGCCACTGATTTATGCTTTGGCGCTGGTGAAAAAAGCCGCCGCCGCCACCAATGTCGACCTCGGCAGGATTAAGCCCGAGCAGGCGGATTTGATTACGCAGGCGGCGGATGATGTGTTGAACGGTAAGCTCGACGGGCAGTTCCCATTGGTAGTGTGGCAGACCGGTTCCGGTACGCAGTCCAATATGAACATGAACGAAGTGCTGGCGAACCGTGCCAACGAAATCGCCGGTACGGGTTTGGCGGCGTATCAGCCCGTCCATCCCAACGACCATGTGAACCACGCGCAATCGACCAATGATGCGTTCCCAACCGCCATCCACGTTGCTGCCGCGATTGAAATCAACCGCCACCTTATTCCGGCAGTAAAAGCCCTGCGCGACACATTGGACAAAAAAGCCAAAGAATTTGCCCCCATCGTCAAAATCGGCCGTACCCATTTGCAGGACGCAACGCCGTTGACTTTAGGACAAGAGTTTTCCGGCTACGTTTCCCAGCTTGATCACGGCTTAGGCCGTCTGAACGACGCGCTCAAAGGTTTATACGAACTCGCCTTAGGCGGCACGGCAGTCGGTACGGGTTTGAACAGCCATCCCGAATACGCCGAAAAAGCCGCCGCCAAACTTGCCGAACTGTCCGGTCTGCCGTTTGTCAGCGCGCCGAATAAATTTGAAGCCTTGGGCGGACGCGATGCCGCCGTTGCCGCTTCGGGCGCACTGAAAACGCTGGCGGCAAGCTTGAACAAAATCGCCAACGACATCCGCTGGCTGGCAAGCGGCCCGCGTTGCGGTTTGGGCGAAATCAAAATCCCCGAAAACGAGCCGGGTTCGTCCATCATGCCGGGCAAAGTCAACCCGACCCAATGCGAAGCGATGACCATGGTGTGCTGCCAAGTGTTCGGCAACGACGTTACCATCGGCATGGCGGGTGCGTCGGGCAACTTCGAGCTGAACGTCTATATGCCCGTTATCGCTTACAACCTCTTGCAATCCATCCGCCTGTTGGGCGATGCGTGCAACAGCTTCAATGAAAACTGCGCCGTCGGCATCGAACCCGTACCGGAAAAAATCGACTATTTCCTGCACCATTCCCTGATGCTGGTTACTGCGTTAAACCGCAAAATCGGTTACGAAAACGCCGCCAAAGTCGCCAAAACCGCCTATAAAAACGATAAATCGTTGCGCGAAACCGCCATTGAACTGGGCTTGTTGACAGGCGAAGAGTTTGACGAATTGGTTGTTCCTGCCGATATGGTTCATCCGCGTTAAGCTTTAATAATGAAACATGCCGTCTGAAAATGTGTTCAGACGGCATGTTTTTATGCTTCGCTTGTCTTTTCTTCGAATAGGGCAAAAATCATTGACAGTAAATTGAAGAGCAGTAGGAAAGTCACTGACCTTAAAAATGTACGCCAGGCGTAGTGCCACGCTTCCTTTCTGTCTGCTTGGGGTAGGAGCAATGCAGAATAGCGGTTATGTAGGGTTTTGGCGGTGTCATTGTTTTCCAAATACTCCAACGAAAGTACCAATAATTTGCCTGTGTCCTTGTGTTGTAAGAATTGGGCATGTTCAACCCAGATGCCCGGCTTGGCGTGTTCGCATAAAGCTTCAATGCCGACGCAAGAGGCTAAGCTGTTTTGGTTGTTTTGCAAAATCGACAGCTCGTTTTTTTCAGCTTGCATGGTGGCGGCGGAGGTTTGATGAAGGTATGCGCTCATGCCGTTGCGCTCTATTGCTTGGAAATCATGGAGCTGGCTGAATCCGCCATTTTCCCAGGCGACGAATACGGCATAGCAGCCGCTGAATAGGCAGATCATAGCCAATTTTAAGACAATGTTTTTCATCCTCGCTCCTTTTTTGAAAATGGCGGCAAAGTCAGGAGGCGTGTTTTCTCGTTTGAAGGTAAGTTTAGGTTTTATCTGTTTTTATTGTGAGGTTGAGTGTAACACAGGTAATCAAAAGGCCGTCTGAAAATTTTCAGACGGCCTTTTATTATGTGTTTAGATGGGTTTAAGCCAACAACTCACGCCAGCGTTTAATTTGGAAACGGACTTGTTCAGGCGCGGTGCCGCCCAAGTGGTTGCGCGCGTTTAAGCTGCCTTCAGGTGTCAGCACGCTGTAAACATCATCGGCAATCAAACTGCTAAAACCTTGCAGGACTTCGAGCGGCAATTCGCTCAAATCAACGCCAGCTTCATCGGCATGGCGCACGGCTTGGGCAACGACTTCGTGGCTGTCGCGGAAAGGCATGCCTTTTTTCACCAAGTAGTCCGCCAAGTCGGTAGCCGTTGCAAAACCCTGCATTACGGCGGCGCGCATGTTGTCGGGTTTGACGGTGACGCCGCGCATCATGTCGGCGTAAATGCGCAGCGTGTCGATAAGCGTGTCGGCAGTGTCAAACAAAGGCTCTTTGTCTTCCTGATTGTCTTTGTTGTATGCCAAAGGTTGCGATTTCATCAGGGTAACCAGGCCGATCAGGTGGCCAATCACGCGACCGGATTTGCCACGCACGAGTTCGGGTACGTCGGGATTTTTCTTTTGCGGCATGATGGACGAGCCGGTGCAGAAACGGTCGGCGATGTCGATAAAACCGAAACGCGGGCTCATCCATAAAATTAATTCTTCGGAAAGACGGCTCAGGTGAACCATAATCAGGGAAGCGGCGGCTGTGAACTCAATGGCAAAATCGCGGTCAGACACGGCATCGAGCGAGTTTTGGCAGATTTGCTCAAATCCCAATAGCTCGGCGGTGATTTCGCGCTGAATCGGGTAGGTGGTACCGGCAAGGGCTGCGGCGCCGAGCGGCATACGGTTGACGCGTTTGCGGCAGTCGACCATGCGCTCGAAATCGCGGCCGAGCATTTCAACGTAGGCGAGCATGTGATGCCCGAAGCTGACCGGCTGGGCAACTTGCAGGTGGGTAAAGCCGGGCATGACGGTTTCGGCGTTTTGTTCCGCCAAATCAACCAAGGCCGTCTGAAGGTTTTGAATCAGGTCTTGAATGACGGTAATCTGGTCGCGCAGCCACAGGCGGATGTCGGTAGCGACTTGGTCGTTGCGGCTGCGGCCGGTGTGCAGGCGTTTGCCGGCATCGCCGATTTTGTCGGTGAGGCGGCGTTCGATGTTCATGTGGACATCTTCCAAATCCAGCGACCAGGAAATCGTTCCTTCCTTGATTTCTGCTATAATCTCGGCCATGCCCTGACGGATGGCAAAGAGGTCGTCTTCGCTCAAAACGCCCGACTGTGTCAGCATTTGCGCGTGTGCCAGCGAGCCTTGGATGTCCCATTCTGCCAGCCGTTTGTCAAAATCAATCGAGCCGGTATATTTTTTGACCAGCTCGGAAACAGGTTCGTTAAAACGGCCTGACCAGGTTTTGTCCTTGCTCATATCAGCATCCTTAAAATATAAATAAAAAACAGGGTCTACGTCTTCAATATAGCAGACCCGTCTATACATTATGAAAGAAAACGGTTGAAATCATGTCTATTATACGTCAAATAAACCAGAATTTCGCAGTGCCGGATTTGCGCAATTCCGCAACTTTGGTGCGCCTGCTTATTGTTTTATTAATCAGTTTGTTTATCTTTCCGTTGATGACGGTATCGGGTGTGCCTTATCCGGAACAGATTTTCCAACATTTTTCATGGGCTTGCCCCGTCATCCTCTTAATTTTACTCAAGGTCTATTTCTTACAGGCATTTGCGCCTTCCCTGCTTCGCTCGCAGTACAGCGTTGTGGTTTCCTACGTCTCCAACCTGCTGATTTTCTTGTTTGTCGATCTAGTGATTTTGAAGACGGAAATTTGGCTGCTGATTCAACACTTCTTCTTGCTGACCTTTTTTTGTTTCAGTTTCATGTACATCGAAGCAGCCCGTCGCAATAGCCTTGCGCCTTCCATTTCCGAAGCCAGACTGAGCGCGTTGACAGCGCGTATCCGTCCGCATTTCTTGTTTAACAGCTTGAATGCCGCCATCAGCTTAATCCGTCTGCGTCCGTATGACGCGGAGACTTTGCTGGAAAATTTGGCCAACTTGTTCCGCGCACAACTGCGCGACGGTAGTCAAAACAGTACCTTAGGACAGGAAATCGAGTGGGCGCAGGAATATATTGCCATCGAGCAAATCCGCATGGGACATATGCGCGTACAGGTCATGTGGCAGCACCATGCGCCTGATGATGCGGAAACACCGCATCTGTTGTTGCAACCGCTTTTGGAAAATGCCGTATTCCATGGTGTCGAATCTATCCACCGTCCAGGGATAATTACGGTATTAACAAAATTGGAAAAATCATCTATTTTCATCAGTATCGAAAATCCGTGCGGAACGGAACCCAACGAAAATACCAAGCCGCATAAAGGTAATTCTATGGCCTTGCGCAATCTGAAAGAGCGCCTGACTTTGATGTATGACACCGACGCGAAAATCAGATATATCCAATCAGACGGCCTGTTCCGCGTTGAAATCATATTGCCGTACCGTAAAAAATCAGCCGAAGTTTCCCGTCTGTTTGGCTAAAACGCCTAGAATAGGGCAGCTTTAGATAATTAGACTATTAACACATTAAATAAAATAGTTTAAATTTATTACACTTAGTAACATAACTGTTCCCATTTTTTGAAAACTGGTCTATGATACTTAAAAGGATTGTTTACAATCCTTAATTGCAAATCATTTGCAATTATCCAGAAGAAAAAACAGAAAAAGGAACAAAGAGATGTTAGAAGCCTATCGTAAAGCCGCCGCCGAGCGCGCCGCCCTTGGTATTCCCGCCCTTCCTCTGACTGCTCAGCAGACTGCTGATTTGGTTGAGCTGCTGAAAAATCCACCTGCCGGTGAAGGTGAGTTCTTGGTTGAGCTGTTGGCTCACCGCGTACCACCCGGTGTGGACGATGCCGCCAAAGTTAAAGCCTCATTTTTGGCTGCCGTTGCCGAAGGCAGCGCATCCAGTCCGCTGATTTCCCCTGAGTATGCTACCGAGCTGTTGGGTACTATGCTTGGCGGTTACAACATTCATGCACTCATCGAACTCTTGGACAACGACAAACTTGCGCCTATCGCTGCAAATGGTCTGAAACACACTCTGTTGATGTTTGACTCTTTCCACGATGTTCAAGAAAAAGCCGAAAAAGGCAACAAATACGCGCAAGAAGTATTGCAATCTTGGGCAGATGCCGAATGGTTCACTTCTCGTGCCAAAGTTCCAGAAAAAATCACTGTTACCGTCTTCAAAGTCGACGGTGAAACCAATACAGACGACCTCTCTCCTGCACCTGATGCATGGAGCCGTCCTGATATCCCTCTGCACGCGCTGGCTATGTTGAAAAACCCGCGCGACGGCATCAATCCTGACAAACCGGGCGAAGTCGGTCCGATTAAATTGTTGGAAGAACTCAAAGCCAAAGGCCATCCGGTTGCTTACGTTGGCGACGTGGTCGGTACCGGTTCTTCACGTAAATCTGCTACCAACTCCGTGATTTGGCATACAGGCGAAGATATTCCGTTCGTACCGAATAAGCGTTTCGGCGGTGTGTGCTTGGGTGGCAAAATTGCTCCTATTTTCTTCAATACTCAAGAAGACTCCGGCGCATTGCCGATTGAAGTCGATGTATCTGCTCTGAAAATGGGCGATGTCGTCGATATCCTGCCTTATGAAGGCAAAATCGTGAAAAACGGCGAGATTGTTGCCGAGTTTGAATTGAAATCACAAGTATTGCTGGACGAAGTGCAAGCCGGTGGCCGTATTAACCTGATTATCGGTCGCGGTTTGACTGCCAAAGCGCGCGAAGCACTGAAATTGCCTGCTTCTACCGAGTTCCGTCTGCCTCAAGCGCCAGCTGAAAGCAAAGCCGGTTTCACATTGGCTCAAAAAATGGTTGGTCGCGCCTGCGGTTTGCCGGAAGGCAAAGGCGTGCGTCCGGGTACTTACTGCGAACCACGCATGACTACTGTCGGCTCGCAAGATACTACCGGCCCGATGACTCGCGACGAATTGAAAGACCTGGCTTGCTTGGGCTTCTCAGCAGATATGGTGATGCAGTCTTTCTGTCACACCGCGGCTTATCCAAAACCTGTCGATGTGAGAACTCATAAAGAATTGCCTGCTTTCATCTCTACCCGTGGCGGTGTATCCCTGCGTCCGGGTGATGGCGTGATTCACTCATGGCTCAACCGTCTGCTGTTGCCTGATACAGTCGGTACAGGCGGCGATAGCCACACCCGTTTCCCTATCGGTATTTCTTTCCCTGCAGGTTCGGGCTTGGTTGCTTTCGCAGCAGCCACGGGCGTAATGCCGCTTGATATGCCTGAGTCTGTATTGGTACGCTTCAGCGGCAAACTGCAACCGGGCGTCACCCTGCGTGACTTGGTAAATGCAATTCCGTTGTACGCGATTAAACAAGGTTTGCTGACTGTTGCCAAAGCCGGTAAGAAAAACATCTTCTCCGGCCGCATCCTCGAAATCGAAGGCCTGCCTGATTTGAAAGTGGAACAAGCCTTTGAATTGACTGACGCGTCTGCCGAACGCTCTGCTGCTGGCTGTACCGTGAAGCTCAACAAAGAGCCGATTATCGAGTACATGAAATCCAATATTGTGTTGATGAAAAACATGATTGCCGACGGCTATCAAGATTCACGCACTTTGGAACGCCGTATCAAAGCCATGGAAGCATGGTTGGCAAATCCTGAATTGCTCGAAGCGGATAAAGATGCCGAATACGCCGCCGTGATTGAAATCAACATGGACGACATTAAAGAGCCGATTATTGCTTGCCCGAACGACCCTGACGACGTGTGCTTCATGTCTGAACGCTCCGGCACCAAAATCGACGAAGTGTTCATCGGTTCTTGTATGACCAACATCGGCCACTTCCGCGCCGCCTCCAAACTCTTGGAAGGCAAGAGCGACATCCCGGTACGTCTGTGGATGGCACCGCCGACCAAAATGGATGCGAAAGAGTTGTCTGACGAAGGTCACTACGGTGTACTCGGCCGTGCAGGCGCGCGTATGGAAATGCCGGGTTGCTCATTGTGTATGGGTAACCAAGCGCAAGTACACGAAGGTGCGACTGTAATGTCCACTTCTACCCGTAACTTCCCGAACCGCTTGGGTAAAAACACCTTTGTTTACCTCGGCTCGGCTGAGTTGGCGGCAATCTGCTCCAAACTGGGTAAAATCCCGACTGTTGAAGAATACCAAGCCAATATCGGCATCATTAACGAGCAGGGCGACCAAATCTACCGCTACATGAACTTCAATGAAATCGACAGCTACAACGAAGTAGCCGAGAAAGTGAATGTTTAATATAGCAAGGTAAACCGATTTTCAGACGGCCTTAAATAATAAAGGCCGTCTGAAACGGAAAAATAAAGGGCGTGTT
>NZ_JBQCWZ010000040.1:0-21226 GCF_051956895.1 Neisseria sp. P0021.S006 | reverse complement strand
GCGCCCAAAGCGGTTTCTTGTGCCATTGCGGTTGTATTCCTCTAATATAAATCCGTATTTTCGTCATACGGCAATAAGGTGCTATTGTAGTATAAAGACTGTGATTTGGCTAAATTTTTCTGAGAATGTTCGATTGTAAATGTTTATTTTGCAAACGAGCTGGCACACTTATCTCAATAGGCGTTATGAAAGGTCGTCTGAAAATGTTCGGCACAATCTGCCATATTTGTTTTCAGACGACCTCAAGTGCACAGATGAAGCGCTTCATATTTTGCTAGCTTAAGAAGAGGGTTTGAAATGCCTATGCGATAATCTTTACTGGACTTCTTTTTGCAAAAGCAGGCCGATTTTGCTGTTTTCGGACTGTTCAATATTAGGCAGGATGTCGTCAGCAGTAAACGCTTTGCCATCATTGCCAACACTACGCAAATAATAATGAGCATCGCCACTGCGTTCGTAATAAAACAGTCGGAGCGGTTCGGAACTCAGAGGCGTAGTACTCGTATCATACATAAATATCGGCTTGTTTGGCTGAGATTCTTGGAGCTGCTCTAATGATTCAGGATAGACACCGTGTTGCAGACGGTAGAATTCGACTTCGGAAACCAAACTAGACAAAGTATTTACCGTCAGTTGCTGCCTCAGTTCGTCGTACATGCCTCCTCGCTGAACAAAGCCGAAATAAAACAATGCGCCGTAAAGCGCGACGGTGCATAACATTCCTAAGGAGGCAATCAAGGCAACGATTTTTGCACCGCGTTTGCGCCATCCCAATATACTTAAAACCAAAGCCGCTATGCCGAAGATCAAACCGATGAGCGGAATAAAGGAAACGCCTGCAAGGACATAAGCGGCTGTGTGGATTTTGGCAGGTGGTGCGACGAATGTGTGGTTTTCAGTATTTTCCATTGTAAGGTCCGGATGTATAGTTTAAGGCCGTCTGAAAAGTACCATATCATAATATCATATAAATAGGCGTTTTCAGGCGACCTTTTTAGATTTTACCCGCGAGTTTTGGCAATATCTGGCGTATCAACCACTACGTCGGTATTTTGCGCGCGATGGCGTAAGGCGTGGTCAATCAATACCAAGGCCAGCATGGCTTCTGCAATCGGAGCGACGCGTAATCCGACGCAGGGGTCGTGGCGACCGTGTGTGGCAAGCTCGACAGGGTTGCCTTCTATATCAATACTGCGGCGCGGTGTGGCGATGGAACTGGTCGGTTTGATGGCAATATTCACATGAATGTCTTGTCCGGTGCTGATGCCGCCCAAGATGCCGCCTGAGTGGTTGGACAGGAAGCCTTGCGGGGTGAGTTCGTCGCCGTGTTCGCTGCCGCGCTGGACGACGCTGCCGAAGCCCGCGCCGATTTCCACGCCTTTGACGGCGTTGATGCCCATCATGGCGTAGGCGATTTCGGCATCGAGGCGGTCGAAAACGGGTTCACCCAAGCCGACGGGGACGTTGGACGCTTCGATATGCAGTTTCGCGCCGACGGAATCCAACGATTTGCGCACGCTGTCCATATAGTTTTCCAGCTCGGCGATTTGGCTTTGGTTGGCAGCGAAGAAGGGATTTTGGGAAATGTACTCGTAGCCTTCAAACTGAATTTCTTTTTCGCCGACTTGGGTGACGTAGGCGGTGATTTCCGTGCCGAATTTTTCTTTCAGCCATTTTTTCGCAATTGCTCCGGCTGCAACGCGGGCAGCGGTTTCGCGGGCGGAACTTCTACCGCCGCCGCGATAGTCGCGTGTACCGTATTTGTGCCAGTAGGTGTAATCGGCATGTCCGGGGCGGAAACTGGTGGCGATATTGCCATAGTCTTTGCTGCGTTGGTCGGTATTGCGGATTAGGAGAGCGATAGGTGTACCGGTAGTTTTGCCTTCGAATACGCCGGAGAGGATTTCGACTTGGTCGGCTTCGCGACGTTGGGTAACGTGGCGGCTGGTGCCGGGTTTGCGACGGTCAAGGTCATATTGGATATCCGCTTCGCTCAATTCTAATCCTGGCGGGCAGCCGTCGATGATGCAGCCCAAGCCTGCGCCGTGGCTTTCGCCGAAAGTGGTAACGGTAAAGATTTGTCCGAAGGTATTGCCTGCCATAGGGATACTCTTTTGAAATTGGGTTTGGAAATTTTTTACTTGTTTGGATAATTCTCAGGCCGTCTGAACAGATGTGAGAACGAAATCAAAGATTCTCGTTTCACCGTTCAGACGGCCTTTTGAGATGACTACTTAGTTCAATTTACCGTGGCACTGTTTGTATTTCAGGCCGCTGCCGCAAGGGCAAGGATCGTTGCGGTGAACAATCAGGCCGTTTTGTGCAAGCGCTTCAGGGCTGAAGTCTGTGCCGTCAGGGTCGAACGCTTCTGTAACCAAATCGGTTTGCGATTGACCGAGCAATTCTTCCATATCAGGCGCATCGGAGTGGACGGTTTGAACATCGCTGACGCTTTGTGCGGCGGTGTGGTCGTATTCGCTATTGCGCTCGATTTGAACGGCAGTCAGCAAAGCGGCAATGTTTTGTTTGATACCGCGCCACAGATTTTCAAACATGGCGAAAGCTTCGCGTTTGTATTCCTGTTTCGGATTTTTCTGAGCATAGCTGCGCAGATGGATACCTTGGCGCAAGTAGTCCATAGCGGCGAGGTGTTCGCGCCATTGGTTGTCGATAACTTGCAGCATAACATTGCGTTCGAAGTCTGACATAGCCTGTTTGCCGACCAATTCAACTTTTTCGGCATACTCGTCTTCGATGCGCTTGATGAGGCGTTCTTTAATGTCTTGGTTGTCCAAAGTGCTGTCTTCTTTCAGCCAGCCTTTAATATCGACATGCAGGCGGAAATCGGCGGCAAGTTGGTGCTCCAGTGCTGGAATGTCCCATTGCTCTTCCATGCTGTCAGGCGGGATGTGGTAATCAACCAAGTCGCTGATAACGTCGGCGCGGATTTCGCGGGTCAAATCACTGACATCTTTGCTGGTCAGGATTTCGTTGCGTTGATGGTAGATCACTTTACGTTGGTCGTTGGCAACGTCATCATATTCTAAAACCTGTTTACGCATATCAAAGTTGCGGCCTTCGACTTTACGTTGTGCGCCTTCGATTTGACGGGTCAGCAGGCCGTGTTCGATGGCAACGCCGCGTTCAGGTGCCAGGCGGTTGAGGATGGCGGCGGCACGGTCGAGTGCAAACAGGCGCAACAATGGATCTTCAAACGATAGATAGAAACGGCTGGAGCCGGGGTCGCCCTGACGGCCGGCACGACCACGCAACTGGTTGTCGATACGGCGGCTTTCATGGCGTTCTGTACCGATAATATGCAAACCGCCTGCGGCCACAACTTGGTCGTGTTCAGCTTGCCAACCGCTTTCAAGGGCAGAAATTTGCGCTTGTTTTTGCTGTTCGCTCAGGGTTTCATCGGCATGGATGGCTTCGATTTGATGTTTGAGGTTGCCGCCCAAAACAATATCGGTACCGCGGCCTGCCATGTTGGTGGCAACGGTAATTGCGCCGACTTTACCGGCTTGAGCTACAATCAATGCCTCGCGCTCGTGTTCTTTGGCGTTCAGAACGTTATGCGGCAGACCGGCTTTGTGTAACAAGTCAGAAACCAGTTCGGAGTTTTCGATGCTGGTGGTGCCGACCAAAACCGGTTGACCGTTTTTGTGGCATTCGGCAATGTCTTTGACAACGGCTTCAAATTTTTCTTCAGCTGAGCGGAAGATTTGGTCGTTGAAGTCTTTACGTTGTACAGGACGGTTGGTCGGGATGATGACGGTTTCGAGGTTGTAAATGCTTTGGAACTCGAAGGCTTCGGTGTCGGCCGTACCGGTCATACCGGATAGTTTGCTGTACAGGCGGAAGTAGTTTTGGAAGGTAATAGATGCAAGCGTTTGGTTTTCGCGTTTGATTTCTACGCCTTCTTTGGCTTCAACAGCTTGGTGCAAGCCTTCGGACCAACGGCGGCCGGCCATCAGACGGCCTGTGAATTCGTCCACAATCACGATTTCACCGTCTTGAATGACGTAGTGTTGGTCTTTGTGGAACAGGGTGTGCGCACGTAATGCCGCCATGAGGTGGTGCATCAGGGAAATATTGGCGGCAGAGTAGAGCGAGTCGTTTTCCTGTAATAAGCCCATTTGTGTCAGGATTTGCTCGGCGTGTTCGTGACCAGCTTCGCTCAGAATAACTTGGTGTGCTTTTTCATCTACCCAGTAATCGCCTTCGCCTTCTTCGGTTTCTTGGCGGATAAGGTGGGCCGGAACGGCATCCATTACGCGGTAGAGCTGGATGTTGTCATCTGCCTGGCCGGAAATAATCAGCGGCGTACGCGCTTCGTCGATCAGAATGGAGTCCACTTCGTCGACAACGGCAAAGTTCAATTCGCGCTGAACTTTGTCGTATTGGTCGGTAACCATATTGTCGCGCAGGTAGTCGAAGCCGAATTCGTTGTTGGTGCCGTAAGTAATGTCGGCACCGTAAGCGGTTTGGCGTTCGAAAGGTTGCAAATCGGCGACGATCACGCCGACACTCAAGCCTAAGAAGTTGTACAAAGGCTCCATAATGCTCGCGTCACGGGAGGCGAGGTAGTCGTTGACGGTAACGACGTGGACGCCTTTTCCTGACAATGCATTCAGGTAAACGGCAAGGGTGGCCACCAGAGTTTTACCTTCACCGGTACGCATTTCGGCGATTTTGCCGTTGTGCAGAACCATACCGCCGATAAGCTGTACATCAAAGTGGCGCATGCCCAATACACGGCTTGATGCTTCGCGGCAGACGGCAAAGGCTTCGACCAAGATGTCGTCCAGGCTTTGTCCGTCGGCGAGACGTTGTTTGAATTCGGCTGTTTTAGCTTGCAGTTCTGCATCGCTCAATGCCTGCATTTGTTTCTCAAGCGCGTTGATTTTGGCAACGGATTTACGATATTGTTTCAGCAGGCGGTCGTTGCGGCTGCCGAAGATTTTCTTAGCAATGTTTGTCAGCATGAATAATTCCTGCGCCTTGATATAATAGTGGGCGAAATTGGGATTTTAACACAAGCGCTTGTATAACGCGGTAATGCTGTTTGAAATAAAGGCGGTTTTGCTGTATTTCAATTGTAATTGTTTGGTTAATTTACTGAGAGGCCGTCTGAAATATATGGATTTAGCACAATTAGGCAAGCGCAATCATTTATTGGCGGGCTTGTTGCAACAATCGCAACAATGGCGGAAATTGGATGCAAAAATCAAAACGGTTTTGCCGGCCAACCTGCATCCGCATTTTCAGACGGCCTGCGTAGAAGACGGAAGATTGGTCTTGCTTGCCGCCAATAATATGGCTGCTTCGCGTTTGAAAATGATCCTGCCTGCCATGTTGCCCAAGTTGCAAACATTGCATACAGGCGTCAGGGAAGTGGTGGTCAGGGTAGTTCCCAAGCCTCCGGCTCAGCCGAAAACCAATAGTTTGAGATTGAGCGAGGCAGCTTTAGACAGCTTCGATGAGGCGGCAGCCAAATTGGAAGGCAAACATCCCGAATTGGCGGCGGCATTGGCAGAATTGGTGCGCAAGCACAGCCGCTAAAATCATGCCGAATGAGATTATGGTTAATAAATGTTAAAATTTATTTCATTTGACTGATAGCATCTAATACTAAAGAAATACGACCTAAACAGTAACTGTTTTCTTTTAGGTAAACTGATGTAAACTTGGCCTGAAATTTTGATTTCGTGTGAAGTTTGTAGCAAAATAACGCCTGAATTTCTTATCACTCTGCGTGAATAAGTTTAAGTTTGACATTTGTCTTTGTTAATATATTCGCGCGGGTTCTATTAATAGAACTTAACAAGACTCTCATCATTAGGAGATACATCAATGAAAGCTTATCTGGCTCTGATTTCCGCTGCCGTTATCGGCTTAGCTGCATGCTCTCAAGAAGCTGCAAAACCTGCTGAAGCACCTGCTGCTTCCGCTGCTTCTGAAGCTGCTCCTGCAGAAACTACTGCACCTGCCGATGCCGCTCCTGCCTCTGAAGCTGCTCCAGCCGATGCTGCCGCCGCTCCTGCTGCCGGCAACTGCGCAACTACTGTTGAAGCCAACGACGCTATGCAGTTTAACACTAAAGAAATCCAAGTGAGCAAAGCTTGTAAAGAATTCACCATCACTTTGAAACACACTGGTACCCAACCTAAAGAAAGCATGGGTCACAACATCGTCATCGGTAAAGCCGAAGACATGGACGGTATTTTCAAAGACGGTGCCGGTGCTGCTGCAACTGACTACGTTAAACCTGACGACGCACGCGTTGTTGCCCACACCAAACTGGTTGGCGGCGGCGAAGAAGCTTCCCTGACTCTGGATCCTGCTAAATTGGCCGGCGGCGAATACAAATTCGCTTGTACCTTCCCAGGTCACGGCGCTTTGATGAACGGTAAAGTTACTTTGGTTGACTAATCCGCCTCAAGCTCGAAAACAGACAGCCTGCCTTGCGCAGGCTGTTTTGTTATAATCTGGAAACATTAATTTAAGAATAAAACTTCAAAACCATGAATCCGTTTGAAACCAAAAGCGTTACTTTTGCCGAACCCATTGAAATGCTGTACGCCTGTCATGGCAAAGTGCGCCGTTTCTGCAGCCAGGTTGCCATGTTGTCGAACTATATTGCCGAAAACGGCTGCAATCAAATCGTTTTGCAAACCATCCGCCAAATTGCCCAATATTTTAATGTTGCCGCGCCGTTGCACCATGAAGACGAAGAAGAAAATTTCTTCCCGCTTCTATTGCAATATGCGCCGCAAGCTCAAGAAAGCGTTGACGAGCTTTTGCGCCAACATATCAGCCTGCACAACAACTGGGCGGCGGTATCTGCCGAATTCGCCAAACTCGAAGCAGACAACGCCTATATCCCCGATGCGGAAACGTTCAAACGCTTTGTCGCAGGATATGATGTTCATCTGGCGATTGAAGAGCCGCTATTTGATATGGGCAAAACCTTTATCCCCAAAGAAAAACTGACCGAAATCGGCGAAATTATGGCTGCACGCCGCCGCAAATAAGGTCGTCTGAAACAATCGTCTCAAGGAATACACTATGCTGACCCCAAAAAGTTGCGATTTGTTCAATATCCCTTTTTTCCAGTTTTCCCAGCTTAAAAAATACCAGCCTGAAAGCATTCCGCAAATCAAGGCAGACTATAAAGAAAACTGGCAGGTATGGCAGCAGCTAATCCAGCAGGTTGCCGCCGAATTGGGTGCACCGTTTGCGCCGCCGCATATCGAACGCTGGTGTAACGGCTGGCAGGTCCGCGCCCATTTTTTTGCCTATTTCAAATACGAACAATATAAAAATTCCGCAGCGATTTTATCGATTTTGCTGAATCGCCGCCGTTTGAGCGTCAGCTTGGACTGGCATTGCTATAAAGCCGATGTTTCTCCCATTGCGCTGCCTGATTACAACCGCTGGCTGGATAATTTTGATACTGAAAAATACGCTTCCTTCGATATGTGGCACGGTGCGGAAAGCGAATATGACGATTATCGTACCGTTGCCCAACAAAGCGACGGCGATAGAAAGCTTCGAGACGATAAAGATTTCTTCTGTATCGGCAAACACATCGAACGCGATGATTTGGGCAAGCAGGATGTCGCGAAATGGATAGTGGAAACAGTGGAAGACTTACTGCCGCTGTATGAAGCTTGTCATGGAAAATAAATCAGGATGCAGAAAGGGAAACTGCCCATTCAGTATCTTCAAATAAACTCAAGGCCGTCTGAAAATCATATTCAGAACGTTTCAGACGGCCTGTTTCTCAAAGTGAGCAAATATGACCGAAACCCAATCCCTAGAGCTTGCCAAAGAGCTGATTTCCCGCCCGTCCGTTACGCCGGATGACCAAAACTGCCAACAACTGCTGGCCGAACGCCTGCAAAAAATCGGTTTTGCCGTAGAAGAGCTTCATTTCGGCGACACCAAAAACATTTGGTTGCGCCGCGGTACTCAGGCTCCGGTGTTCTGCTTTGCCGGACATACCGACGTTGTGCCGACAGGTCCTGTTGAAAAATGGGATTCGCCTCCGTTTGAACCGACCGAGCGTGAAGACCGTCTGTATGGCCGCGGCGCGGCGGACATGAAAACCAGCATTGCCTGCTTCGTTACCGCCTGTGAGCGTTTCGTTGCCGAATATCCCGATCATCAAGGCAGTATCGCGCTCCTGATTACTTCAGACGAAGAGGGCGATGCGCTGGATGGCACAACCAAAGTTGTCGATGTATTGAAAGCGCGTGGCGAATTGATTGATTACTGTATCGTCGGCGAACCGACTGCCGTGGATAAATTGGGCGATATGTTGAAAAACGGCCGACGCGGCTCGTTGTCGGGCAATCTGACCATCAAAGGCAAGCAAGGCCATATTGCCTATCCGCATTTGGCAATCAATCCCGTGCATACTTTTGCCCCGGCCTTGCTGGAGCTGACGCAGGAAGTCTGGGACGAGGGCAACGAATACTTCCCGCCGACCAGTTTCCAAATTTCCAATATTAACGGCGGCACAGGCGCGACCAATGTGATTCCGGGCGAGCTAAACGTCAAATTCAATTTCCGTTTCTCTACCGAGTCTACTGAAGAAGGGCTGAAACAACGCGTTCATACCATTTTGGATAAACACGGCGTGCAATACGATTTGCAGTGGTCTTGCTCAGGCCAACCTTTCCTGACACAGGCAGGAAAACTGACCGATGTGGCACGCGAAGCCATTGCCGAGATTTGTGGCGTTGAGGCTGAATTGTCCACCACCGGCGGCACTTCGGACGGACGCTTCATCAAAGCCATTGCGAAAGAGCTCATCGAATTAGGCCCGTCTAACGCGACCATCCACCAAATCAACGAAAACGTACGTTTGGAAGATATTCCGAAGTTGTCGGCGGTGTATGAAGGTATGTTGAAACGCCTGTTGAAGTGAAAAGGCCGTACCGTAGGCTTTGAAAAACGATAGGGCGATACGATTCTTTTGCTCTTTCGGTTTTCTCTTAAGTTATCGATAATTGAACAAGGCAAAATATGATTACTCTGCCTTCTTTAAACGAGCTTCCATCAAAGTGGAATGAAATCCGAGAGCAGTTGGAAACTGACTTTCCCGCTACTCTCGAAGCCTTACTGCACGAGCGTCTTACCGAACACGAAGCCAAGCAGTTTGAGCAGGATTTTATTGACTGTATCGGTTGTGCGCCTGAAGAATATGTCCGTATCCGCCGAGCTATCCGACTGTTGGAAACGCGTTATCCTGATAGTCCGAACGAACTGACTGCGGCCGCGGTTGCCACGCCGTTGGGCGAGATGTTGGCGGTGTTCGGCAGCAAGGGTTTGTGTCTGCTGGAATTTGTCGGGCAGAAACATATGGAACAGGAAATCATGGCTGTCCAAAAAGCTTTGAACGGACAGTTTATTTTCCAAGAAAATGAGCAAACGCAACTTTTGCGTCAAGAATTGGATTTATACTTCCAAGGCCGTCTAAAAGTTTTTGCGACGCCTTTGGAAACGATAGGTACAGCCTTTCAGCAGCAGGTGTGGAATGCGCTGCTGACTATTCCTTACGGCGAAACGCGCAGCTACAAGGAGCAGGCGCAACAGTTGGGCAATCCTAAAGCCATTCGCGCCGTTGCCGCTGCAAACGGGCAGAACAAGGTGTCTATCTTGATTCCCTGCCACCGCGTTATCGGTAGCGACGGTAAGCTGACCGGCTACGCAGGCGGTTTGAACCGCAAACAATCGTTGCTTGCCTTGGAGAGAGGCGAGGTTCAGACGGCCTTGTTTTGAGTTTTGATAGAGGATAAGGGGCCATGCTTCGGGCAGGCTTCGCACGTTAAAAAAATTGAGCAGCAGAAGGTCGGTGGAAGCCCGACGAAATCTGCATGGAGAAAAATGTTGGGCAACGCCCACGCTAGAAAAAAGAGAAATAAGACATGAGCCTGAAAAACCGCCATTTTTTAAAACTTTTGGATTTCACGCCGGAAGAAATTACTGCCTATCTCGATCTTGCCGCCGAATTGAAAGCCGCTAAAAAAGCAGGGCGCGAGGTGCAGCGGATGAAGGGGAAAAACATTGCCCTGATTTTCGAGAAAACATCGACCCGCACCCGTTGCGCGTTTGAAGTGGCCGCGCGCGATCAAGGGGCAGGGGTAACTTATCTGGAGCCTTCTGCCAGCCAAATTGGGCATAAGGAAAGTATTAAGGATACGGCGCGGGTTTTGGGGCGGATGTTTGACGGTATCGAATATCGCGGTTTTGGACAGGATGTGGTGGAAGAGCTGGCCAAGTATGCAGGCGTGCCTGTGTTCAATGGTTTGACCAACGAGTTTCACCCGACTCAAATGCTTGCTGATGCGCTGACGATGCGCGAGCATAGCAACAAGCCTTTGAACCAAATTGCGTTTGCCTACGTCGGTGATGCGCGTTACAACATGGCCAATTCGTTGCTGGTGTTGGCTGCGAAACTGGGCATGGACGTGCGTATCGGTGCACCGAAAAGTTTGTGGCCGTCTGAAAACATTATCGAGACAGTGCAGGCTGTTGCCAAAGAGACCGGTGGACGGATTCTGTTGACGGAGAATGTGAAAGAAGCCGTGAAAGGCGTGGATTTTATCCATACCGATGTGTGGGTCAGCATGGGTGAGCCTAAAGAGGCGTGGCAGGAACGTATCGATTTGCTGAAAGATTACCGAGTTACGCCCGAATTAATGGCCGCGGCTGAAAATCCGCAAGTCAAGTTTATGCATTGCCTGCCTGCTTTCCATAATCGTGAAACCAAAGTCGGTGAATGGATTTATGAGACATTCGGCCTGAATGGTGTGGAAGTAACGGAAGAAGTCTTTGAAAGCGAAGCCAGTATTGTGTTTGATCAGGCAGAAAACCGGATGCACACGATTAAAGCGGTGATGGTAGCGGCATTGGGCGATTGAGTTTTGCGCTCAACGCTGCTTACCGCTTCATTTAATAGAGATTAAATAAAGGCCGTCTGAAAGAAAGACTTTCAGACGGCCTTGTTGTTTGATTGGGTTTATTGCCAAATCAGGACTTTGGGTTCGGGCGTCACTTGATAGCCTTCTTGACGCAATAGTTCGATTAAGCCTTTTCCGCTGGGTAAATGGGCAATGCCGACAGCAAAGAGGGTGCTTTGTTTGGCCGATTGCTTGCGGATTTCAGGTAGCCATGCCAAGTTACGGCGGATCAGGAGGTCGTTTTTCAGCCAATCGGACATGGCTTTGGCGTGTTTAGCATCAACACGTTTGAGGGTGCACTGTTCGGTTTCTTCCAAAAGTGGGATGAGTTCTTCAAAGCGGCCTTCTGAATAGGCTTGATGGAGTTTTTTGATATCTTCGGTTTCTTCTTTATTGGTTTTAATGCTGGCTTTCAGAAAGTTGAGCATGGTTTCTTCAGGCTGTGCTTTGAAGATTGCGGAAACTTCGTCCAAGCTTTCTAATGAACTACGCGGTTTGTTGATATTGACTGCTGCGTTGGTCAGCAACATATCTGCACCGGTTTCTGCGCTATATCCTTGGGGAAATGCGCTGCCGGCAAAAACCAATGCTGCCCACGGGTGGAGTTTGTCGGCAATTCTGGTGATGGGTCGGCTTTCTTCATTTTTTGAATAGATTTCTTGTAAAAGACGGAAATCTGTTTTGCCAAGCTTGCGGCTAAGCGGTTCGGTACTCATGACTTCTTTGAAGTATTTTTGATACATTTTTTTCGTTTCCGGACTGCTGTCCGGCAGTGGGTCAATTTCTGTGGTCAGTTGGTTGGTGGATTGCAACAGTTTGACCGCATCGGAAGACAAAGTTTGATTGGTTCGTCCCATGTGGATGGTGCCGAGCAGGTAGGAATCGGGTTGGCCTTCTTTGCTGATTTTCCAAACATTGCTGGTCAGTTTAGGCTGCTGCCAGTTAAGTTCGGCAGGTTTGTTGTCGGGTGAGATCGCGGCGGGTTTGCAGGCGCCCAGGGCGAGGGCAGTCAATGGCACAAGCAGGCAGGCAAGCAGTTTTTTCATGTTTTTCCTTATTGTGGTGTGCGGTAGGCAAGGGCAATTTAGAAATCGAGCAGGTTTTGAACCGGATGTTCGCCCGTTTCGGTTTTTTCCATTTTGCGGTTGCGGATTTTGGCTTTCCTGAGGGATAGAAGGTGCATGACTTGATGCTTTTGGCTGTCGGTCATCTGGAGCCAGTACAAGCGCTCTTCCCGGCTGCGCAGGCAGCCTTTGCAATAGCCTTTGGCATTGGCTTCACAAACGCCGATGCAGGGACTGGGGATGGGGAAAAAATCAGGTTGTTCCATATTTTAAAAGCGTTTGAGACAAGAGACTGGACAAACCAAAATTGCAGACTGCATTCGTATTTGTCTACACACGATCGGTGTATCCAGCAGGGTTCCTAATATCCAATTGAGTTGATCATTTCAATAAGTTTATATCTGCCACCCTAGGCATAAAAAACCTAAGAGAAACCATAAATATATCGCAGAAGAAGTCAGTATCTTCCCTATTTTCAGATTTCTCCAATAAAACCCAAGTAAGAACATTATAAAAATTAAAGGAATTCCAATATAAATATAATATTTAAGCGATCCTAATTCACTGAACACGTTTATAACAGAATAGAGACCGATAAATCCACCTGACCAAAAAACAATTATTGCTGGCCCTAAAAAAATAGCCGTTATTAAATGAGGGAGCAGTATGATTTTTATCCATTCTTTATATTTGTTGTTCATTTTAATCCCAATTACTTCAATGGTATCGTATCGATTCAAATGGGGGAGCAAAGTGTACAGTAACGTCACCAAGAATAATTACGGTATGTTTGGCAGAATCATGTTTTAATACATATTTGGAGTTCCGCTATATTTTGATTTTCAGACGACCTATGTGTAGCCCCAACTATCTGCATTTTATGACTTAATCAGTTTGCGCAAAGACTGATTGTTGTATTTGATATCGGCAATCAGCTGGTCATATTGGTGCATTCTACGGAGCGAGCGGGTAATTAGATAGACCGAGAAAATAATCAAGCTGATGTTCATCAGACTGACCAGTACGAGCAAAGGCCAAACATCAACGGCCTCGTACCATTTCGATGTCGCAATCAGCGCACTGAAAATAGACAAAGGGAGTGCGAAAACGGCAATGCCCGTACGCATGATAGCAAGTGCCGTGCGTTTTTCTGCAAGGAGAAGCTGTACTTGATTGATGCTGAGGATATCGTTTTGCTGTTCGGTAACCATAGGATACGCGCCTATACAAATTAACTTTGAATTCTGATAAAGCGGAAAATATGGTTTTATGTTACCCGAAAGTATTGAAAATAAAAACAAAGGTCGTCTGAAAATTTTTAGACGACCTTTTCCATTCCTGTTTATACGGTTTGCGAGTATTTGGCTTTGGTTTCTTTATGGCGCAAATGGTAGTCGAACACCATGGCGATGTTGCGGATCAGGAAACGGCCCTTCGGTGTCACGGTCAGGCTGTGCGGTTTGAGACGGACCAGGCCGAGGGTTTCAAGTTGCTTCATATCTTCCAGTTCGGCTGCAAAATAGCGGCTAAACGGAATGCCGAACACGCTTTCGTAAATTTGATAATCAAGCGAGAAGCGGCACATTAAATCCTGAATAATGTTGCGGCGCAGGATATCGTCTTGATCAAGCTGGTAGCCGCGCATAATCGGCAGATGTCCGGCATCAAGAGCGGCGTAATAGGCATCGATGTCGCGCTCGTTTTGGGAGTAGGTGCTGCCGATTTTGCCGATAGAGGACACACCGATCGCTACCAAATCGCAGTCGGCATAGGTTGAGTAGCCTTGGAAGTTGCGTTGCAGGAAGCCTTCTTTGAGGGCGATGGAGAGTTCGTCGTCA
Organism: Neisseria sp. P0021.S006; assembly: GCF_051956895.1. Taxonomy (NCBI): domain Bacteria; kingdom Pseudomonadati; phylum Pseudomonadota; class Betaproteobacteria; order Neisseriales; family Neisseriaceae; genus Neisseria; species Neisseria sp. P0021.S006. The sequence continues at coordinate 7,351 of NZ_JBQCWZ010000040.1, read as the reverse complement.
GGTTTGGCAAAGTGGTCCATGCCAATGAAAACGTAGCCGCGCTCAGTCAGGGTTTGGACGCAATATTGCAGCATATCGAGTTTTTCTTCGCTGCCGGGAACGACATTGGTGTCGATACGGCGTTGCGGTTTGAAGATATGCGGCAGGTGGGCGTAGTGGTAGAGGGCGAGGCGGTCAGGGTCAAGCGACAAGACCGTGTCGATGGTGGTTTTGATGCTTTCGGTGTTTTGGTGCGGCAGGCCGTAAATCAAATCGACACTGACGGATTTGAACCCTGCTTCGCGGGCGGCATCGATGACTTCTTTGGTTTCTTCGTAACTTTGGATACGGTTGACGGCTGCCTGCACTTTAGGATCGAAGTCTTGAATGCCGACACTCATGCGGTTGAAACCGAGTTTGCCCAGTTTGAGGACGGTTTTGCGGCTGACTTTGCGCGGGTCGATTTCGATGGAGTATTCGCCGTTGGGGATGAGCTGGAAGTATTTGCGGATCATTTCGAAGACGCGTTCGAGTTGGTCGTCGCTTAGGAATGTCGGCGTGCCGCCGCCGAAGTGGAGTTGCGCAAGCTGGTGTCGTCCGCCTAAATGCGGTGCCAGCAACTCCATTTCTTTTTCCAGATACTGGATATAGGCATCGGCACGGCTTTTGTCTTTGGTAATGATTTTGTTGCAGCCGCAGTAGTAGCAGATGGTATTGCAGAAGGGGATGTGGATGTAGAGTGAAAGGGGTTTGTTGAGCGCGCCCATGTTACGCAGGTTTAAAGCTTGGATATATTCGGCTTCTTTAAAGCCTTCATGGAAGCGGTCGGCGGTCGGATAGGATGTATAACGTGGACCGCTTGATGGCAAACTGGCAATCAATTCGCGGTCGAATTCCGGTAATTCATTGTTTGTGTTAGTGTTATTTGAGATAGGGATGATTTTCATGGTCGGGGCTTGTAGTATGAAGTAAGGAAATTAGGGAAAATTTTAGTCAAAATTTCGATAGTTTGGTAGAATGCCTCATAATGATATGCCAACTTTGACATGGGTCAATAGTTATTCGGCTTCATCAGGGATTGAGAGAACTAAGCAAATTAAAGGTGCGTTATGGCCACACACAATGCAACACATCAAATGAAAACCTTGTGTTCCACATGTTCTTTACGCGAGCTGTGTTTGCCTGTCGGACTGATGCCTAACGAATTTTCACAATTAGACGCGGTTATCCGTCAAAGCCGCCGTCTGAAAAAAGGTGAATACCTGTTCCGTGCCGGCGAGCCATTTACCTCTTTGTTTGCCATCCGTGCGGGCTTCTTTAAGACAACAGTCGCCAGCCAAGATGGACGAGACCAGGTAACCGGCTTTTTTATGTCGGGCGAGCTGATCGGTATGGATGGGATTTGTTCCCATATTCACAGCTGTGATGCTGTGGCTTTGGAAGACAGCGAGGTATGCGAGCTTCCGTTTACACACATTGAAGAACTCGGTCAGGATATTCCCAGCCTCCGCTCTCACTTTTTCCGCTTAATGAGTCGCGAAATTGTTCGAGATCAGGGCGTTATGCTGCTTTTGGGCAATATGCGCGCTGAAGAGCGATTGGCAGCATTCTTGCTCAACCTGTCTCAGCGTCTCTATTCACGAGGCTTCGCCGCCAATGATTTTATCTTGCGGATGTCGCGTGAGGAAATCGGCAGCTATTTGGGGCTGAAGCTGGAAACAGTCAGCCGCACCTTGTCTAAATTCCATCATGAAGGCTTGATTTCGGTTGAACACAAGCACATCAAAATCTTAGATGCGACAACCTTGAAGAAAATGGTTTCTGGTTGTTCGCACGCTATCTGAATCTTAGGCCGTCTGAAATATTTCAGACGGCCTTTTTAACAAGAATTAAAGAATAATTGTTAAGTTACGCAAGTGATAGTCAGGTATTAAATTGAAAAATCTTCAACAACCGGCGTGTACAGAATGCGGTCGACTACTTCTCTGGTCAGTTTCGGTGCAAACATCTGGATAAAGTCATACGCGTAACCGCGCAGGTAAGTATCCGAGCGTAAGGCTATCCAAGTGGGCGACGGTTCAAATAAGTGTGCCGCATCAATAAGCTGTAAATCTTGATCGACAACGGGATCGTACGCCATTTTGGCCATCAAACCAACGCCCAAGCCTAAGCGGACATACGTCTTCAATACATCTGTATCGGCAGCCGATAAGGCAACATCAGGTTGCTCAATATGCGCTTTATTAAATGTACGCGCAATGCTGCTGCCGGAATTAAAAGCAAATTCGTAAGTAACCAGCGGAAAAGAAGCCAAATCTTCAAGGCTTAAAGGATTGCGGCAGTCCAAAAGAGGGTGGTCATGCGGAACAATCACGGCATGGTTCCATTCGTAGCAGGGCAGCTTGCCTAACTCAGGATGATCATCAATCTGTTCGGTAATAATTGCTAAATCTGCTTCGCCGCTGCTGACCATTTGCGCAATCGCAGAAGGGCTGCCTTGTTTGATGGTCAAATTGACCTTAGGGTAGTTTTTGACAAATTCCGCAACGATTTTGGGCAAGGCATAACGCGCCTGGGTATGCGTTGTCGCGATGGTCAGCGAACCGCTGTCATGATCGGTAAACTCGCTGCCGATATTTTTAATGTTTTGTACATCGCGCAAAATTCGTTCCGAAATTTCTAACACGGCTTTGCCCGGTTGCGAAACGGAAACCACACGCTTGCCGCTGCGGATAAAAATTTGGATACCCAATTCTTCTTCAAGCAGGCGGATTTGTTTGGAAATGCCGGGCTGGGATGTGAAAAGCGCATCGGCGGCTTCAGAGACATTCAGATTGTGCCGGTAAACTTCAAGGGCGTAACGTAATTGTTGCAGTTTCATGGTAGCAGTACCGAATACGTTGTTATTGTGGATTTTGTGCGACAAACGGCATGTAATTTAACATATTTTGCCCAGTTTTGCCCCGAGTTTTGAAAATGGTTGTTTTTAATGAAAATATCTTTTAATGATATGAAAACAGGAAATTCAGGAAAGAAGAGGGAAAGGGGTTTTGTTGTTTTTGTACAACTTTAGGTAGGTGAATTGTCTGATTTTGCCCTAAATTAATGACACAAGATTGATTTTTCGGCATGATTAACTACTAGGAAGCAGGCACTTCATGATTGTTTGAAGGCATCGAGTATTGACAGTTTGCCTTGCGCTTCTTTATAGTGCAACCTGATATATCCGATTTGCCGCTGTTTTGATACTGCGGCCTGTATATTGGTACTTTGCAGCGGTTGCTTTCCTAGTCCGCCGCATAACAATTTGATGAGGGAATAAAATGACCAAACAGCTGAAATTAAGCGCATTGTTCGTTGCCTTGGTTGCCTCTGGCACCGCTATGGCCAGCGAAGCGCACACCAAACACGGTTACACCGTAAGCAGCCAATCTCAAGAAATCGTCCGTAACAACTACGGCGAATGCTGGAAAAACAGCTACTTCGACAAAGCTACCGAAGGCCGTGTTGAATGTGGTGACCGCGAAGCAGTTGCTCCTGTACAACAAGCTCCTGAGTATGTTGATGAAACTGTTTCTCTGTCTACTAAAACTCTGTTCGGCTTCGACAAAGACAACCTGCGTCCTGAAGCTCAAGAAAACTTGGATTCTTTGGCTCAACGCCTGAGCAACGACAGCGTACAAACTGTACGTGTTGAAGGTCACACTGACTTCATGGGTTCTGAAGAATACAACCAAGCTCTGTCTGAGCGTCGTGCCAACGTAGTTGCTAACTACTTGGTAGGCCGTGGCGTTGCTTCTAGCAAAATCTCTGCAGTAGGTCTGGGCGAGTCTCAAGCTCAAATGACTGCTACTTGTGAAGCTGAAGTTGCTAAACTGGGTAAAAAAGTTTCTAAAGCTAAGAAACGTGCTGCCCTTATCGCTTGTATCGAACCTGACCGTCGCGTTGATGTTAAAATCCGCAGCGTTGTTACTCGTCAAGTTGCTCCAGGCCAAACTATCGAAGGTCAAGGTGAATTGCCTGCTACTGATGAAGGTTGGATCCCAGCTCCTTACAATGGCGTTCACGGTTACGCTAAACCTTAATCGGTTTGTGAAAAATGCCCTGCAATATGCAGGGCATTTTTTTATGGTTTATATTTGAAGAGTCAGGGAATTTATGATTCAAAATAAAAGGCCGTCTGAAAGACTTTTTTCAGACGGCCTTTTATTAAGACAGATTAGTTTGGTTTGGGCCATTTCCATACGCAGATGGCTGCCAGTATCGTACAAATCAAAAAGATAATACTGGATAAGCCATGCCAAATGCCGAATGTACCGCCTACTAGAGACAAGAGCCAGTTATCCAGCCCGTACTTGTGTGCCTCGATAACCGGCGTAACCAAAAGATGATTACAGGCTAAGAGTAGCCAAAGCACCAAAACCCACCAAGAGAGGGAGGCAAGTTGCCGTCTGAAAAAGGCATAGGCTGCGCCAAAAATAACTAAGCCACAAAGTGCTGTAATAGCAAATAAAATGCCGGCAATTTCTCCTGCCAGCATTTTGGGCAGGATGCGGAATAGGATAGGGGCAGTAACATAGCCTGCTGTCAGCTGCATACCAAGCCACATGGCGGCAGCGGTTTGGATAATTTTGTATAGTAGATTCATTATGCTTCTCCTGTGAAGATTTTATTTTCTTTGATTATGGTGTTTTTAGGTACAGCAAAAGGCCGTCTGAAAATGTTTTCAGACGGCCTTTTGTTTATTTAAATATATTGCACGGCAATGATGTCATATTCACGCACGCCGCCGGGTGCTTGAACTTCTGCAACGTCGCCTTCTTCTTTGCCGATCAGGGCTCGGGCAATGGGGGAGCCAACGTAGATTTTGTGTTCTTTGATGTCTGCTTCATCTTCACCGACGATTTGGTAGGTAACTTGTTCTTCGGTTTCCAAATCTTCCAGTGTCACAGTTGTGCCGAACACAATTTTGCCTTCTGCATGGATTTCGGCAGGGTTGATGATGTGCGCCATAGAGAGTTTGTGTTCCAACTCGGCAATGCGGCCTTCGATAAAGCCTTGACGCTCTTTGGCGGCTTCGTATTCTGCGTTTTCAGACAAGTCGCCGTGTGAACGTGCTTCGGCGATGGCTTCAATGACTTCTGGGCGTGCTACGCTTTTGAGGTGTTGAAGTTCTTGTTTCAACAATTCTGCACCACGGACGGTCAAAGGGATTTTTTGCATTGAGTTCTCCATGAAAGCATGATGATGCTTTTAAAATTTTATCCGGCCACGCGCGGTAGCCGGATTGGAAATAAAAATACAAGCCGCCAAAGCTTGGCGGCTTGATGAATAAATAAGTAATGCCTGTATTCTACCAAATTCTGCCGAAACCGCAATAATTAAAACGGATTTTCAGTAAAGTGTTGTTTTCTGTCTATTTTGTTTTTCAGACGGCCTGAAAACTAAATATTGAAGTATTTCAAAGCTGCATCGGAAAAACGGTTTCTTAAATGAATGTTTTTGATTAAAATGCCTGATACTAATTCGTAATAATTAGTCTGCTTTGACTATATAAAGAGAATATATGGAAACAAAACCAACTTCCCAAAATGAACAACAGGCTAACCGCCGTTATTTGACTGTTTGGCGATGGCATTTTTATGCCGGACTTTTGGTTGCGCCGTTTTTAACCCTGCTGGCTGTTACAGGGTTGGGAATGCTGCTATTTGCCAATATTACCGGTAAAGAAGGCGAGCGCATACATGTTACGCCTCAGGCAGTGGTTCAGCCTTTGTCGGCTCAGGCTGAAGCTGCCAGACAGTTTGTGAATCCGGAAACTTCCTCTGTGGTGCAGTATATTGCGCCGCGCACAGATGATATGGTTGCCGTATTCCGCGTGAACAATGACGATAAAGCCACTATGGTTGCCGTTGATCCCTATACGGCAAAAGTCGTGAACACGATGCCGCGCGGTCAAGGCTGGTATCACACGATGGATGAAATCCACGGCGATATTATGATTGGGGCGACAGGGGACTACCTGTTGGAAACCGCTGCGTCGCTAACCATCATCATGATTGTGACCGGTATTTATTTGTGGTGGGTAAAACAGCGTAGTCTGAAGGCTGTTTTTTTACCTAAAGCAGGCAAAGGTCGTTCTTGGTGGCGCAACCTGCACGGTGCATTTGGCTCTTGGGTTTCTTTGATTTTATTGCTGTTCTGTCTGTCGGGCGTTGCTTGGGCAGGTATTTGGGGTGGTAAAGTGGTTCAAGCGTGGAGTCAATTTCCTACGGGTAAATGGGGCGTGGAGCCTAATCCTGTATCTTCCGTATCAACCCATGGTGATGTGCTGAACGACGGTAAATCCAAAGAAGTGCCGTGGATTTTGGAGCTGACGCCTATGCCGGTTTCCGGTACGACAATGGGCGAAAACGGCATTAATCCGAGTGAGCCGATGACGTTGGAGACGGTTGACCGCTTTGCGCGCGAAATTGGCTTTAAAGGTCGCTATCAGCTTAATTTGCCTAAGGGTGAGACCGGTGTATGGACGCTGTCGCAAGACTCAATGAGCTACGATATGATTAGTCCGACTGCGGATCGTACGGTACACATTGATCAATACAGTGGCAAAATCCTGGCTGATATTCATTTCGATGATTACAACTGGTTTGGTAAATTCATGGCGGCAAGCATTGCTTTGCATATGGGTACGCTGGGCTGGTGGAGCGTATTGGCAAATGTCTTGTTCTGCCTGGCGATTATCTTTATCTGTGTCAGCGGTTGTGTAATGTGGTGGAAACGCCGCCCTTCGGAAGCGCGAGGTTTAGTTCCTCCTGCACAGAAAATTAAATTTCCGGTATGGTGGGCAATGGCTGTGCCACTTCTGATTTTGGCTGTGATTTTTCCAACGGCCATTGCTGCAATCGCTGTTATTTGGATTTTGGATACACTGTTGTTGTCGCGTATCCCAGCATTGGCAAGATGGTTTAAATAACCGTCTGATGTGATTAAAGGCCGTCTGCATCTTTTGTTTCAGACGGCCTTTGTTATAAAGGTTAAAAGAAGCAGGGGGAGTTATAATTCTGTTTAAGTTTATGCGTGAGATGGGAATTGTGATTGGCTTACAGGATTGTGTAAGAAAGACAAGGCGTTCTTGTATAAAAACAAAAAACCCACTTCATTGAAGTGGGTTTTTGATGAAGGCTTTAACCTTTGCGAGCAGGCAATTTTTCTTTAATGCGAGCTGCTTTACCGGTCAGGCCGCGCAAGTAGTACAGTTTGGCGCGACGTACGTCACCACGGCGTTTAACTTCGATTTTTTCTACGGTAGGAGAGTACAGTTGGAAAGTACGTTCTACACCTTCGCCGCTAGAGATTTTGCGAACGATGA
>NZ_JBQCWZ010000039.1:0-21412 GCF_051956895.1 Neisseria sp. P0021.S006 | reverse complement strand
TGCGTCAAATGCTGACTGAACGCCAAGTTATCAGCACTGTTGTTACCCAAGAAGCTAAAAAATTAAAACTGGATCAAAGCGCTGAATTCAAAACTGCATTGGAGCAAGCGCGTGCCGATGCCGCCAAGCAAGGTGCAGATAAAAAAGCCACATTCAAAACCGAATGGGCAGTTTTCGAAAATGATTTGTTAGGCCAAGCTTTCGCGGCGCATATCGTCCGTCAATATCCTGTTCAAGAAAAAGATGTCAAAGCCGCTTACAACGACTTCAGCAACTTCTATAAAGGTACTCAGGAAGTCCAAATGGGCGAAATCGTGACTGACAGCAGCAGCAATGCCCAAAAAGCCATTGCCGATTTGGATGCGAAAAAAAGCTTTGTTTCGGTATTGAACCAATACTCAATTGACGAAGCGGCCAAAAAAGCCGGCGGTATCCCTAAAGCTTATGTTCCGCTTAAAGATTTGCAAGAATCAGCGCCTCCGCTTTACGCAGCTGTCAAAGACCTGAAAAAAGGTGCGCACACTAAAACGCCGCTGCAAAACGGTAATTTGTACGCCGTTTTCTACGTCAATGACCGCCGTAACGTTACCGTACCTTCTTACGAAGCCTCTAAAAACGAGATTGGCAGCGACTTACAGGCAGCCCGTGTTGATGCGGCCATTCAATCATTGCTGAAAAAAGCCAGCATCAAAGTCAACAAATAATATAACGTGCCCGCCGTGATAACGGCGGGCAATAAGGAACTCACATGAACATCAAGCCCAAAACTGCCGTTTTGGCTATCCTCGCCCTATCAACCATCGGCTTGGCAACTGCCAAAGCACCTGAAATCGATCCCGCCCGTATCGACAGCATGGTTGCCGAAGTATTGAGACAAGCCGATCAACATCCCAACCAGACTGCCAAACCCGATGGTCAGGCAATCCGCAAAGATGTGGTTACACGTTTGCAGACTTTGGAAATTTTGAAAAATGAAGCCATCCAGGCTGGTTTGGACAAAGATGCAGAAGTGCAGAATCAGCTTAAAAACGTTGAAGCTGAGTTTTATGCCAACCAATACGCTGCTTATCTAGAACGTCAAACCGCGGTTGACGATGCTGAGTTGCGCCGTTTCTACGACCATCAAACACGCATTATCAAGCTGCAACAAGTCAGCTTTGCTTCAGCCGACGAAGTACGCGCCGCGCGAGAGCTGCTGCTAAAAGGCTTGTCATTTGAAGAGCTGATGAAACGCTATCCAAACCCCGAACAAGAGTTCGACGGCTTCATCTCTCCGCAGCAGCTCTCTCCTCAACTGGCTACCGCTTTTGCCGACATGAACCGAGGCGATGTAACGCATGAGCCGATTCAAATGGAAAACCGTTTTTATCTGTTTAAACTCAGTGCAGTAGAACACGATCCCAATGCCGAACCTTTCGAACTGGTACGCAATCAGATTGCCCAAGCTGTTAAACGACAAAAAGTCGAGAATCAGATCGAACGTATCTTAAAAGAAAACGGCATTAATCCGTAAATTGATTCAATGGTTTCAGGCCGTCTGAAACCATACTCCAACCCAAAGGGCGTGTCTTTTACGCCCTTTTTTACAAACTTCTTTTATTCAAAAACATCATGCGCGCTGTTATCCAAAAAGTTACCCAAGCCAAAGTTGACGTTTTGTCCGAAAACTCCTGCGAAACCTGCGGCAAAATCGACAACGGATTTATGATATTGCTCGGCGTTACCCACACCGATACAGAAACAGACGCCAAATACATTGCGGATAAAACCGCCAACCTGCGTATCTTTGAAGACGAAAACGGCAAATTAAATTTATCGCTCAAAGATGTCGGTGGCTCGATATTACTGGTTTCCCAGTTTACCCTTTACGCTGATGCGCGCAGCGGCCGCCGCCCATCTTTCTCCAATGCTGCCCCTGCCGAACAAGCGGATAAGCTTTATCAATATACCGCGCAACTTTTGCGCAAACATGGATTGACTGTCGAAACCGGCAGATTCCAAACCCATATGCAGGTTTCCCTTTGCAATGACGGGCCGGTTACCTTATTGCTTGACTCGCAAAAAACATTCTAAATCCCATCAAAAAAGGCCGTCTGAAATATTTCAGACGGCCTTTCCATTTCTGATCATTACTAAATCAAGCCTTGCGCTTTCACCCAGTTCACAATATCTGCCTCAACGGCTTCAGGCGAACCCGGATTGTCAATTTTAACGCCGTACTCATCCGCACCCAGCTCTTCCAAAATCTCCAGCTGCGAATCCAGCATTCCGGCTTTCATATAATGCCCCTGACGCGACAGCATACGTTCAAGATTGATTGCTTGAGGCGGAGTCAGATGAATAAAAGCCACCTTCCCTTCTGCACCACGCAGAATATCGCGATAGTGATGCTTGAGTGCGGAACAAGTAACAATGGAATATTTTTCCCCGTTTTTTGCCTGCTCTGTCATCCAGTCACGCAAATTGCCCAGCCAAGGATAGCGGTCTTCGTCCGTCAACGGAATACCGGCACCCATTTTGTCGCGGTTGGCTTGAGTATGGAAATCATCGCCTTCGGCATATGGGCATTGGTTGAGATGTTTTTGCAAAGACAATGCGGCAGTGGTTTTACCGCAACCGCACACGCCCATCATGACAAAATGTGTCGTCATTTTTCTACTCCTTGTTTATCTAGATTTTAACGGTATTTGAAAACAGGCGGATTGTGTTATCTCAAAAACACTATCCGCCGGCCATTTTCGATTAAACCAAGATAAACAACACTGACGATAAAGCAAAACCGATGAGTGCGATAAGTGTTTGGTTGACCGTCCATGTCTTCAAGGTCGTCGGCACATCCATATCCAACAGACGGCCGACAAGCCAGAAGCCTGAGTCGTTAAAGTGGCTGCAACCAACGGAACCTGCCGCCGTCGCCAATACCACGCAAGTAATCTGCCAATCGCTGAAACCTGCCGCCGCAACGGCCGGTGCCATCAACGCGGCAGCGGTAGTCAGGGCAACAGTCGCAGAACCTTGCGCAATACGCAAAGCCAAAGCTACCAAGAAACAGCCCAGTAAAACAGGAATACCCAAGTCAGCCATGCTGTCGGCCAAAGCCTTACCGATACCGGAAGCACGCAATACGCCGCCGAACATACCGCCTGCACCGGTAATCAAAATAACCGAGCAAACCGGGCCCAATGCGCCATCAATGGTTTTCTCCAAAGCGCTGGCTTTTTCACCACGTTTACTGCCCAATACATACAGGGCTACCAAAACAGAAATCAGCAAAGCAATTGGTGTCGAACCGAGCATTCGTGCAAACTGCACCCAGCCTTCATCCGCACTGACCATTTTCTCGCTGATCAGAGTAGACAAACCAGTATTCAAGAAAATCAACAACATAGGAATTAGCATAATGCCAATGACCGTAGATGCCTTTGCAGGCGCTTTCGGTTGGTCGTTATCTTGCGTACCGCCGCTGAGCAAATCAGGAACGGGCACATGAATGCTGCGGCCCAAAATCTTACCCAATAAATAGCCGCTGAAATACCAAGTAATCAAGGTAACAGGCAAACCCAAAATCAGCAGTTGACCAATATTTGCGCCATAAAATTCAGAAGCTGCAATCGGGCCGGGATGTGGCGGCAGGAAGACGTGCATGACGGAAAATGCGCCAATAGATGCCAACGCATAGGGCAAAACAGTTTGCTTCATGCGGCGTGCCGTTGCAAACACAATCGGCAACATCACCACCAAACCGGCATCAAAGAAAATCGGAAAACCGAAAATCAAAGAAGCCACGCCTAAGGCAAACGGCGCACGATTCTCACCAAAAATCCGAATCAGCGCATCTGCCAAAGACTGAGCACCGCCGGAAGTTTCCACCAAACGGCCAAGCATTGCACCCAAACCAACCAACAACGCCACGCTGCCAAGTGTACCGCCGAAGTTTTTGACCAATACATCATTAACAATGCTGCCCATAGGCAGACCTGTTACGATGGCAGTCAGCAAGCTGACCAATACCAACGTCAGCAAGGCATGAACGCGCAGTTTTACAATCAAAATCAAGATCAGCAAAATCGCTGCCGCGGCGATACCGAGCAAAGTACCGGCACTCAGCGTTTGAGTCCATCCATCCATTTTGAAGCCTTTCTCTGTAAGAAAAATACAAACTTATTAATGTTTCTTAACACACGTAGATAAGATAACACATTTCACTATGGATTCATACGGCTGGATTTAGTCAAAATATAAACTTCTCTTTTTCAAAACCCTTTTTGTAAGATGCTTGATAAATAAGGATTACAACGAAAAACAAGGGTGACAAAAAGGCCGTCTGAAACGTAGTTAATTTTCAGACGGCCTGACATCATTCTTCTCGATAAAATAGAAACGAATATTTTTTCAATTACCTAAAATCAAGTATTTTCGGCTTATGCCTTGGTAAAAATCACCCCATTTCCCAAACGTAATTCCGGCAGTTTGGTATTAAAATCCAGCCCATTGAGGCATGAGGGACTGTTACGCATTACTGCTTCGATTTCGGCAAAATCCTCGGTCAAAAATTTTAGCCGAATCAAAAGAATCTGGACAGTAATGTTTTACGATTCCCCGAACATTCATCATGCTTTTTCTTAAAAACTGAAAGTGCCATGATACAAAGGCCGTCTGAAAAATTCTTCAGACGGCCTTGATTCTTAAACTTCTGCCGGTGGTTGCGGTGTATCCTCATCTTCCTGCTGCGTTTTCGCTTTGGCAAAACGGCTGAACCAAATACCAGCTTCGTAGAGCAGAATCAGCGGAACGGCAAGCAGGGTTTGGGAAATTACGTCAGGCGGCGTGATGATTGCGGCCACGATAAACGCACCGACAATCACATACGGACGCGCATTCTTAAGCTGTGCAGTCGAAACAATGCCCATTTTGGCAAGCAACACCACAACGACGGGAACTTCAAACGTCGTACCGAATGCAACAAACATGCCCAAAATAAAGGACAGGTATTTATCGATATCGGTCGCCATATTGACACCGACAGGGGTTACACCGGCCAAGAATTTGAAAATAACGGGAAATACCAGAAAATAGGCAAACGCCATACCAACAAAGAAGAGCGTCACGCTGGACAACACCAGCGGCGTAATCAAACGCTTTTCGTTTTGGTATAAAGCCGGGGCGACAAACGCCCAGACTTGATACAGCGTGTGCGGCAACGACAGCAGAAACGCCGCCATCAAGGTAACCTTTACCGGCACAAAAAACGGCGCGATCACATCGGTCGCAATCATGCTGGTATCTTTAGGCAGATTGGCCATCAATGGTTCGGCAACAAAAGTATAGAGCTGCTGGGCAAACGGCATCATGCCCAAAAAGCAGACAACGATACCGATGACGATCCACATCATTCGGCGGCGCAGCTCGAGAAGATGCTCGATAAGCGGTTGGACGGGTTGTTCGTGTTGAGGTTCGGACACCGGTTGACTCACTTTTTACTTACGGACGCGCAGTTTGGGCTTGGCGTGGAATTTCGGGCGCATATCGCGTTTGCGGCTCATCGCCTGCTTACGCAAAGAAGTCGTATGCAGCGGAGGAACATCGGCAGCAGGAGCTTCGACATAGCTGACTTCAACCGCCGGTGCGGGGGAAACCGATGCGGTCAAATACTCACGCCAAGCGCGGTCTTGCTCGGACTCGGCATTTTCAGCTCCGACAGGCTCTTGAGTTTGCGCTGTTCCACCCTCTTCAGGAACTTGGGCCGCACTTTCATTTTCAGTGCTGCTTGAAGCCAAATCAGGCAGAGGATTACCGAACTCGTCCACGCCAAAATCAGCTGGCGTTTTTTGTTCGGGCAGGCGCTCCCAAGGCTTGAGGCCATCTGAAATATCATTCAGATTTTTTTGTGCATCATCGCCTAAGTCTTTGATACCGTCGCGAAACTCCGAAGCGGCGGCTTCAAATTCCTGCTTCACCTTGCGCAATTCGTCCAACTCAGCCTGAGTATTGAGCTCCTGCTTGACGTTGTTGACGAAGCCTTGCAATTTGCCGACCAAACGCCCGGCCGTGCGCGCGGCTTGCGGCAGACGTTCTGGACCCAGCACTATTAGGGCGACAACGCCGACCAGCAGCAATTCGCCCAAACCGAAATCAAACATGGATTATGCTTTGTCTTCGTCTTTTTTGTGTTCGATGACTTCGTCTTTTTTGGCATCTTTGCCGTCTGTACCTTCATTCAGGCCTTGTTTGAAGTCATGCACTGCACCGCCGAGGTCTTTGCCGACATTGCGCAATTTTTTGGTACCGAATACCAAAACGACGATAATCAGTACGATAATCCAGTGCCAGAGAGAGAAGCTACCCATGATAAATCCTTGAATTTATTAAAAATAGATGATAGTTATGCAGGCGTACCCATGATATGTATATGCAGGTGGAATACTTCTTGTCCACCGCCTTTGCCTGTGTTGATCAGGGTTTTGAAACCGTCGGTCAAACCTGCCTCTTGGGCGATTTGAGGGACTTTCAACATCATTTTCCCCAACAGGGTTTGATGTTCGGCGGTTGCGTGTGCCAGTGAATCGAAGTGTACTTTCGGAATCAGCAGCAGATGCACCGGCGCAGCAGGACGGATGTCTTTGAAACAAAGCATCTCATCGTCTTCGTAAACAGTTTGTGCCGGAATATCTTTGGTTGCGATTTTGCAGAAAATACAATTATCCATAATGGCTCCAATGGCCGTCTGAAAACGGGTATAACGAGTTTCACCCCAAAAAGGGAAATCGTTTTTGCCCTAAGAGACGGATTCTGAAACAGGTCAAATACGGGATTGTAATATAAATTCAAGATTCTTTGCGAGAAGCTTTTTCCACTAATCCCGACAAACCTTGACGGCGCGCAAGCTCGTTTACTACATCTTCGGCACGCAATCCGTGATGCGCCAATAAAACCATGGTATGAAACCACAAATCCGCCACTTCGTAAACCAAATGTTCGCCACCGCCATCTTTAGAGGCCATCAAGGTTTCACCCGCTTCCTCGATGACTTTTTTCAGAATCTTGTCTTCGCCTTTGTGCAGCAGCTGGGCAACGTAAGAAGCATCGGGATCGCCGCCTTTGCGCGAATCGATGACGTTTTGAATTTGGGTAAGGATAGTATCGGTCATGGTCAGTTTCTCTTATTTTCTTTCAGACGGCCTTAAGGATGTTTATGTCCGTAAATCGCCTCTTCGTCTTTCAACACGGCATCGACTGTCTGCCATGCGCCGTCTTGCCAAACTTTGTAAAAACAGCTTTCGCGCCCAGTATGACAGGCAATGCCGCCGTTTTGTTCAATCAACATGACCACTGCGTCGCCATCGCAATCCAGGCGCAATTCATGTACTTTTTGCGTATGCCCTGACTCTTCGCCCTTCATCCATTGTTTTTGGCGGGAACGGCTGTAATAGTGGGCAAACCCGGTTTCTACGGTTTTTTGCAGGGCTTCGGCGTTCATCCAGGCAACCATCAGCACACGGTGTGTCTGCCAATCTTGGGCAATCGCGCAAACCAAACCTTTTTCATCAAATTTTACGGCATTCAGCAGCGTTTCGTTTATGTTCGACATTCGCATTTTTTTCCCATATTTTCAGACGGCCTTTGGATAGTAATCACAAACGCACTTCAATTCCTGCTTCACGCATGGCCAGTTTTGCTTCGCGGATGCTCGCTTCGCCAAAGTGGAAAATACTGGCGGCCAATACCGCATCGGCCTTCCCGTCCTTAATGCCGTCCACCAAGTGTTGAACAGAACCGACGCCGCCAGAAGCAATGACCGGAATATCGACCGCTTCGCTGACCGCGCGTGTCAAAGGCAGGTTGAAACCTTGCTTGGTGCCGTCTCGGTCCATACTGGTCAGCAAAATCTCGCCTGCACCGCGCCGCTGCATTTCGACAGCCCATTCCACCGCATCCAAACCGGTCGGATTACGTCCTCCGTGGGTAAAGATTTCCCAACGGGTGTTTTCAGGGTTAACCGCTTTGGCATCCACGGCAACAACAATCGCTTGCGAACCAAAAAAACCGGCCGCTTCGTTTACCAAATCAGGATTGGTTACAGCGGCCGTATTGATGCTGGTCTTATCGGCACCGGCATTAAGCAGACGACGGATATCGGCAACCGTACGGACACCGCCGCCGACGGTTAATGGAATAAAAACTTGTGAAGCGACTGCCTCAATAACGTGCAAAATAGTGTCGCGATTGTCGCTGGAGGCAGTGATGTCCAAAAAGGTCAACTCATCCGCGCCTTCATCGTTGTAGCGTTTGGCAACGTCAACCGGATTGCCTGCATCGCGCAGACCCAAAAAGTTGACACCTTTTACCACGCGACCGTCTTTTACATCCAGACAAGGAATAATTCGTTTTGCCAATGCCATACTCAATACCTATTATCCGTTATCAGGCCGTCTGAAACCGTCAGGCCAAAAATTTGCTCAACCAATCCGGCAAATGTTGCAACAGCTGAAAATAACCAATGCCGGCTATCATCGCCAAAACACAGGAAATAATGAAATTGCTGTCAATGCGGCCGACAATGGAAAAAATTAAACCGGCAAATGCCCAGATTATCCCGTTGAAAATCATCCAATAGGTATCGATAATCGGCAAATCAAACGCCGTCAGCTGCCGCAATATCACTGCAATCAGTGTAAACCACAAACTTTCGCTTAGCGGATACACTTCGCGGTCGGATGACCAGATAATCCAAAAACCCAAAACAAACGCTTCAAGCATACCAATCCCTTAATAAAATAAGATATTGAGTGAGTTGTTTTTTTATAATTATTTCAGACAGATTTTAAGTCTAAGGACTTTGCAAAATGCCGCTTTTGAAGGCATTTTCAGCTATACGCCAACTCCTGCGCTGTTACACCTTGCAAAGCCCCAATCTGCATAATTAAACGCACTTAGGTCAAGCCAAAGAATCGGCCATTTTTTGTGCCTGTGCGAAATCAATACTTCCCTCATAAATTGCGCGGCCGGTAATCGCACCGCTCACACCCTCTTTTTCGACGGCACACAATGCGTGGATATCGTCCAAATTCGTCAAGCCGCCGGAAGCGATAATCGGGATATTCACTGATTGAGCCAATTTGACGGTGGCTTCGATATTCACGCCGCTCATCATACCGTCGCGACCGATATCGGTATAAATAATGCTGTTGACGCCATCGTCTTCAAAACGCTTGGCCAAATCGACGACATGGTGTTCCGTTACCGTTGCCCAACCGTCTATCGCCACCATACCGTCTTTGGCATCCAAGCCGACGATAATCTGACCCGGAAAGGCCTTACATGCTTCGCGCACAAATTCAGGATTTTTTACCGCGGCCGTACCGATAATCACATCGGTCAGACCCAAATCCAAATACTTTTCGATGGTGCCCAAATCACGGATACCGCCGCCAAGCTGTACCGGAATATCTTTAACCACGGCGGCCAAAATTTCTTTAATCGCCGGAAAATTTTGAGGAACGCCTGCGAATGCGCCGTTCAAATCAACCAAATGCAAACGGCGTGCGCCTTGATTGCGCCAATGCAACGCCATCTCTGCCGGCGAGTCGGAAAACACCGTCGCCTGCTCCATCAAACCTTGTTTTAAGCGAACACAGCGTCCTTCTTTCAAATCAATGGCAGGTACCAACAGCATTTTCTTCTCCTCTATTCAATTTCAGTATATTTTACACAAATTAGCGATTTTTAGCAGATTTATGTTAAAGCCTCAAATCTGCCAATTTAAAAAATTACGCAGCAGCAGCAATCCTGCCTGATGGCTTTTTTCCGTGTGGAATTGTGTGGCAAATACATTGTCCTTACCGACAATGCAGGCAAATTCATTCGGATATTCACTGACACCTAAAATAATCTCTTCATTTTTCGGTGCAAAATAATAGCTATGGACAAAATAGAAATACTCGTTCTGCCCAATGTCTTGAAATAAAGGATGCGGACGGGTTTGGCGCACTGTATTCCAACCCATATGCGGCACTTTCAGACGGCCTCCCTGTGCATCGGTTTGATTGGGCAAAAACCGTTTTACTTGTCCTTCAAACCAACCCAAACCATCTGTATCGCCTTCTTCGCTGTGTTCGAACAATAATTGCGCACCTACGCAAATTCCAAAAAACGGCTTGTTTTTCAGGCCGTCTGAAACCGCCTCGCCCAAACCGCTTGCCTTCAGCGCCGACATACAATCCGGCATGGCGCCCTGCCCCGGAAAGATAACCTTATCCGCCGCCATCACCTCTTCAGGCCGCGAAGTCAGATAAATTTCAGCATTTTGATTGGACAAGGCCTGCGCCGCCTGAACAGATTTCAATACTGAGTGCAGGTTTCCCATTCCATAATCGACAATCGCTACTTTCATTGTTTCTCCTCAGGCCGTCTGAAAACATTTAATGATTAATATAATAATAAGAATGATTGTAGCAAAAGATGGTTTAAAACAAAATATTGCCACTATACAAGACAAATAATAAAAGGCCGTCTGAAATCCCAATCGGTTTCAGACGGCCTTTATTCATTCACACGATGCCTTATTCTTCAGACGCGGCTTCCGCTTCTTCTTGAACAGATTCTTCACTCAGCGTGCCTTTGGTAGAAGGTGTTTGACCCATCATGCGCGGATCGTATTCGACCGCCATGCGCAAGGCGCGGCCGAAGGCTTTAAAAACGGTCTCGGCTTGATGATGTGCATTACGGCCGCTCAAATTATCGATGTGCAAGGTCATCATACTGTGATTCACAAGGCCGTGGAAAAATTCTTCAAACAAATCAACATCAAAACGGCCAATCAGGGCGCGGGTAAAGTCGATGTTATACACCAAACCAGGACGGCCGGAAAGATCGATGACCACGCGGCTCAACGCTTCATCCAGCGGAACATAGGCATGACCGTAACGGGTAATGCCGGCTTTATTGCCAAGCGCCTGTTTCAAGGCCTGACCCACCACGATACCGATGTCTTCAACCGTGTGATGGTCGTCAATGTGCAAATCGCCTTTACAGGTAATATCCAAGTCAATCAAACCATGGCGCGCCACTTGGGCAAGCATGTGTTCAAGGAAAGGAACGCCGGTATCCAAGCGGTATTTACCGGTACCGTCAAGGTTGAGGCTGACGGTGATTTGGGTTTCGCAGGTATTGCGGGTAACGGTAACAAAACGGTCTTCGGTTGAAACACCAGCTTCGACTGCTTCGACAGTTTGTTTTTCCAAACGCGCCACTTCAACCGCTGCTGCTTTTTCTTGGTCTTTGCTGTGATCACGGTTCAGCCAGCCTTTGCGTTTGTGCATGCCGGATTCCAACTTCGCAGCCAGGCTCGGACGAATGCCGCGTGCAGACTCATCGCCTGCTTGTTGTTCCAAACGGCGTTTGAGCTGAGACAAAGAGGCGGAGTTTTCATAACCGCACGCGCGTGCAAGCTTGGTCAATGAACCGGCTTCTTCAACCAGTAACAGAAAATTGGTCAAATGCAGTTGAGCTTTGTTCATAATGGTAGTTTCCTTGGAATCAAAGATTGGGGTAAAGGTTTCTAATAACGGCCAAGACAGCATCATTTTGCGCTGCCGAGCCTATGGTTATGCGGACACACTGATCCAAAAGCGGATGGCTGCCATGCAGTTTTTTAATCAGTATGCGGTATTGCTTCAATGTTTCAAACAGCCCGTCCGCATCAGGAACGCGAACGGTAATAAAGTTGGCTTCGCTCGGAAAAACTTCCAAACGGTTTAATTTCAACAATTCATTCATCACGCGCGAACGCTCGTTTTTTAATATATCAATGTTTTGCTGAATGATTTGATGATGTTTCAATGAGAATTTTGCCGCCGCCAAGCTTAATTGATTCATATTGTAAGGCGGAAGGATTTTGGCCAGTTCACCCATAATGCTTGGACTTGCCGCCGCATATCCCATCCGCAAGCCTGCAAAGCCGATTTTACTGATGGTGCGCATTACGACCAGGTTTTCGACTTCGCCCGCCCACGGAAGGAAACTGTCATGATGAAACGCGCCATATGCCTCATCGACAACCACAATGCCGGTTGCCGCACGAATGACCGCCTCTACTTCTTCTCGTTTAAAGCACACGCCGGTAGGATTATTGGGATAGGCAATAAAAATTAATGACGGCTGATGTTGCTCAATCGCAGACAAAACGGCAGGAAGATTTAAAGAAAAATCCGGATTTAAGGGAATACCGACATATTCCATACCATAAAGCGCGGCATTATGACGATACATAACGAAACTTGGCTCAATACCCAATACACGCGCATTTGGTTTGGCAACCAGCATAGTCAAAAACTGGATAAGCTCGTCTGAGCCGTTGCCCAATGCGATTTCCGCTTTATCGGGAATACCGAAAATTTCCCTCAATTCTTCATAAATCCCGCTCTTGGCAGTATGGGGATACAAATGAATCGGTGCCTGCTTTGCCAAGTCCGCCCATTCTGACAACAAAGATTCATATCCGGCGAAAGGATGATGCGGACACTCCATAGCGTCCAACTTAATAAAACCTTCCGGCAAATCAGCAACCTGATAGGCTGTCATTACTTTAATATCATCACGGATAACTTCAGCAACGCGATTCATGGTTTTCTATCCTCCTGAGATAAAGTATTTATAATAGTAGCACAATCTTTATTAGATATATATATTAATAAGACTATAAAACAAGATAAAGTTTCATTAATTTGAAGAAAAAACAATAAATCCTTTCTTGAGCATCTTTAAGCAATATTCTTGGCTTACCCCGCCTTTTTAGCGGTATAATTTTAAGTTTTCCAGTACGGCTTACGCCCTCAATCTTGTGAATAATACACGCTCCCCATTACCTTATCTTGCAACGTCCATAAGCCTTATCCTGCTGATTCTGCTTTCCTTGTCGTGGGAATTGTGGATCGCTCCATTGCGCGAAGGCGGCTCATGGTTGGCACTGAAAGCCCTGCCTTTGTGCTTGCCGTTGACCGGTATTTTGAAAAAACGCATCTACACTTACCAATACAGCTCCATGCTAATTCTGATTTACTTTGCCGAAGCCTGTATGCGCCTGGCTGACACAGCCGTCGCCAGCCGGATTTGCGCCGCCGTTTCCGTATTATTGTGCATTGCCTTTTTCCTCGGCTGCCTTGCATTTATCAAACAACAAAAACACACATCAAAATGACCTACCACACACTTTCAGACGGCCTGACCGAATCTTCAGTGAAAACCTTTTGGCCTTTATGGCTCAGCTTTATTTGGATTTGCGCCGTCCCTTTTCTTTCACTCTACCGAGTCGGCCCACTACCCAGCTTTTATCTGGAAGCCATTTCACTGAGCGGCTCATTGGTACTGACATTGATTAGCGCACACAAAGGCCTGCTGAATATCCGTCTTCCCACACTCAGTATCGGCCTGTTTGCCATGGCTGCATTTTGGTTGCTCCAAGCACGCCTCATGCATTCGACCTACCCCGGCATGAGCGATATTACTGCCTGGACCTTTGTCATTTTGGCACTGGGCGCATGGTCGGTGCGGGGCTGGGTAGCAGCTTACGGACAGGAGCGCGTCGTCAGCATCTTCGCTTGGTCTTTATTGATAGGTGCAACTATGCAGGCTGCCATCGTTTGGCTGCAATTTAAAGGCTGGTCCAACGTAGAGTGGTTGAACGGCATCATTGCCCGAAGCAACGGCACCGTAAACGGCCAACTCGGCCAACGAAACCATTTGGGACATTATTTAATGTGGGGCATTTTGGCGGCATCCTATTTATGGACGGCACGCAAAATGTCCAATACAGCAGGTTTTCTGTTTGTATTGGCTTTGACCGCAACCCTCGGCCTTGTCAACTCACGCACCATCTTAGGCTACATTGCCGCCCTATTCCTGATTACACCGTTATGGTTTTGGCGTACCCGTTTCCAACACAAACGCGCACTGTGCATTTTTCTCCTGACCGCCATCCTGGCCGCCGCTTTCCAATTCGGTATGGGCAGCCTGTTGGACTTGTTTGGCAACGTCAAATACGAAACCGCTGTCGAACGCGCAGGCACCAGCGGTTTTGAAGGTTCCATGCGCCAAATCGAATGGAGCAAGGCATGGATTGCCTTTCAATCCGCACCTTGGTTCGGCCATGGCTGGAACAGTTTTGCCCAACAAACCTTCCTGATCAATGCCCAACAACAATACTTCCCCAACAATATCCTCGGCGTACTGTTTACCCATTCGCACAATATCGTCATGCAGTTATTGTCCGAAATGGGCATTGCCGGCACCTTACTTGCAGCCTTAACCCTGCTTGCAGCCGTGTGGCGACTGTTGGGCCGCAATCAAACGCCGGCCTCGCTGTTTTTACTGACTGCCGCCGCCGTCAGCCTTTGCCACAGCATGCTTGAATATCCTCTTTGGTATATCTACTTCCTCACTGTATTCAGCCTGATTCTGTCGTTGACACCCTCTTATCCGAAAGATGTTTCAGACGGCCCTTTATCCACCCGAATCAGACAATGGGCAAGCGGTATAGCTGCTTTATCGATTTTAATCGGCATAGCAAACCTCAGCTGGGAATATCAAAATCTGACCCAATATAGCCGTGTAGGGAAAACCGATGATCAGCAAACGGTTCAAAACAAAATCGACGGCTTGCAACGACTTTCCAAAGAAAGCCCCATGCTTGCCTATTACGCCGATTTGAGCTTGAGCAAACGTGCAGATCCGACCGATGCCTATATCCACCCATGGGCAGAAGAGGCCGCACTCAAAGCCCTGACCTACCGCCCCTACTCCAGCGCCTACCAAGTTGGCCTTTACCTCTACCGACAAGGTAAAAAAGAAGAAGGTGCGCAATGGATGCAGGCAATGCAATATTATTATCCTTATATGATGTATTTCTACGCCGACAAAATACGCAGCCACCCGACATTCGCCCCCTTACTGCCCAAACTTTTGTCCGATTGCAAAGATTTCATCAACGCACCGAAACACCAAACCGCCCAATCATGCGACAAACCCTGAACAAAACACACCTAATTGTCAGTTTGTCCTTACAGGCCGTCTGAAAATGTAAAGAGCAGCAAGTTTCTATGCAAAAAAGCGCAAAAGCACAGAAAATTACGCTATCAACAAAAGCAGATTGCATGTTAAGATTGAATACAACTCTATTTTAAGCGCCGCACCGCCTATTTAGTGCCACGGCGCATACAATCACGAAAAGGAAATTCCATGAGTCGCGTATTACTCGTAGATGACGATGCCCTCTTGACCGAATTGCTGACCGAATACCTGACTGCCGAAGGCCTCAACGTTCATAGCGTTCCCGACGGCGAAGCCGGCGTTCAAGAAATTCTGACCGGACAATACGATGTCGTCGTATTAGACTCCATGATGCCTAAAATGAACGGTTTGGACGTACTGAAAAACGTACGTACCCAAAGCACCGTGCCCATCATTATGCTGACCGCGAAAGGCGACGACATCGACCGCATTATCGGTCTGGAAATGGGTGCGGACGATTATGTTCCGAAACCATGCACACCGCGCGAACTCTTGGCCCGCATCAACGCCATCCTGCGCCGTGCGCAACACAGCAACGAACAAAACAACGCGCCTAACAGCATTTCTGTCAGCGACGTTGTCCTCTACCCTGCCAAACGCCAAGCCAGCATCAAAGACACTCCGCTTGAGTTGACCAGCACCGAATTCAACCTGCTCGAAGTTTTGATGCGCCACGCCGGACAAGTCGTCAGCAAAGAGACCCTGTCTATCGAGGCACTCGACCGCAAACTGGCTAAATTTGATCGCAGCATCGACGTACACATCTCCAGCATCCGCCACAAATTGGGCGATGCCTCCCTGATTCAAACTGTACGCGGCTTAGGCTACCTGTTTGTTAAAAACTAAAGATTAAACAGATCAATGAAACTGTTTCAACGCATCTTCGCCACATTTTGCGCAGTCATCGTCTGCGCAATCTTTGTGGCGAGTTTTTCATTTTGGCTGGTACAAAACACCCTCGCCGAAAACCAATTCAACCAACGCCGCACCATCGAAACCACATTGATGAGCAGCATCATCTCCGCGTTTAACTCGCGCGGAGACAGCGGTGCGCGTGAAATTCTTTCGGAATGGAAAAACAATCCGGTTTCCAATGCCGTTTATGTGATTACCGGCGACGATAAAAAAGATATTTTAGGCCGCAACATCGACAGCCTGTCCATCGAACGCGCCCGCATCTTTGCCATCAACAATCCCGAATCCGATTTAGCCCACATCGAATACGACCGTTTCGGCGAAGAATACCTCTTCTTCATTAAAGGCTGGGACAACCATCAAGCCCAACGCCTGCCCAGCCCGCTCTTCATTCCCGGCCTGCCGCTCTCGCCGATTTGGCACGAATTTATCATTCTGTCTTTCATCATCATCGTCGGCCTCTTGATGGCATACATCCTTGCCAACAACATTACCAAGCCCATTAAAATTCTTGGCGGCGGTATGGACAGGGTAGCCAACGGCGAACTCGAAACCCGCATTTCCCAGCAAGTTGACGACCGTGACGACGAATTGTCCCACCTTGCCGTGCAGTTCGACAAAATGGCCGAGAAACTGGAAAAACTTGTTGCCAAAGAGCGTCATTTGCTCCACCACGTTTCTCATGAAATGCGCTCGCCGCTGGCACGTATGCAGGCGATTGTCGGCCTGATTCAATCTCAGCCGCAAAAGCAAGAGCAATACCTCAAGCGCCTTGAAGGCGAATTGGTGCGCATGGATACTCTGGTCGGCGAATTGTTGACCCTATCCCGCTTGGAAACTTCCAATATTCCTTTGGAAAAAGAAAACCTCAAACTCGTTCCGTTCTTAACCAACTTGATTGAGGACAACCAAAGCATTGCCCACCAAAACAACCAAAGCGTTACCCTGAGCATTGACCCAAAAATCCCCGAAAATGCCGTGGTCAGCGCCAACGAAGGCTATCTATACCGCGCCTTTGACAACGTTATCCGTAATGCCATCAATTACAGTCCGGAAGGCAGCACCATTCAAACCCATATCGGACAAGACGGCAAACACTGGATTATCGATGTGACCGACAACGGTCCGGGTGTCGATGAAATGCAGCTTCCGCATATCTTCACTGCCTTTTATCGCGCCGACTCCAGCGCGCACAAGCCCGGTACAGGTTTAGGGCTTGCATTGACACAGCACATTATGGAACAGCACTGCGGTAAAATCATTGCTGAAAATGTCAAACCCAACGGCCTGAGGATGCGTTTTATCCTTCCCAAAAAGAAAGCCGGAGACAAAAAAGAAGTCTAAAAATAAGGCCGTCTGAAACTTTTCAGACGGCCAAAAACACAAATAAGGAACCATCATGAGCGCAACCGTCCAAACCGGCTCCGGCTACTTCTTCATGCCTGAACACATCATCCTCGTCGGCGCCAGCGAACGTCCGCACAGCCTTGGCGAACGCATTTTCAGCCACCTGCTCGGTTCCTCATATCAAGGCAAAATCACCCCCGTCAATCTTCGACACAGCAGTGTAGCAGGCATTCCCTCCTACTCCAGCCTCAGCAAAATCCCGGGACAAGCCGATTTGGTTGTTGCCGTTATCCCGCCCGACCATTACGACTCGCTGTTCAAAGCCTGCCGTAAAAAAGACCTGCACCACATTATTCTGATTCAAGATTGGGAAAACCTACCGCCCGAATCCTGCAAAAACGCCCGTTCCACCATTCAAAAACATCACGGCGATGAATTGAACATCACCGTATGCAACAGCGCAGGCATCCAACTTCCCTCACTCAACCTCAACATCAGCACCCAAACCGACTATCCGGCCGGCCATATCGCATTACTCACCGGCCACAGCACCGTCAGCCGCAACATCAACCACCTGCTGAACACGCTGCATCAAGGCGTATCGCGCCACATCAGCCTCAACTATGATCTAAGCCCTACTACATCGGCCGACTGGCTCAACCGCTTCGGCCACAACCGCCATACTAAAGTTGCCGTGATCCACTACAATCCGGCCGAAAACCAACGCGAGCTGTTCAGTGCCATCCGCCACTTTACACGCCACACTCCGCTTATCCTATTGTCTACACACTACACCGACGACACAGACAAAGCCATCCTGCGCAGCCTCAGCCGCCATTGCAATTTCCAACCGGTATTCAATAACGCCGAACTGGAAGCAGCCCTAAAAGCCCACCTTTCCGGCATTCCCGTCATTACCAACCCCACCATATTGTCCGATACGCCGATAGAATGGCTGCGCACTACCGCCAATGCCTGCGAATTGACCCTCGACCTCCCAACCGATGTACCATCCGTCCGACAAGGCTGCATCGGCAGCAACCCTACGCCTGCACGCATCCACCGTCTGGCGCTCGAACAATTACAAAATCCGCATACTCAAGCCCTGCTTGGCATTATTTCGCCAGATACGCCAGACGCATACAGTATTCATCAAACTCTGGATAATTTGGCACAAAAAACCAGCAAGCCCATTCTCGTCAGCTATCGTTTTTCAGACGGCCTGACTCGGTTTAACACGCCGGAAGAAGCCTTGCTGACACTTTATTTCCGCAATCAAACAGCCTATTTGCAACAAGTACAAAATACCCCTGCGCCAGCCAAAACAGGTCGTCTAAAAACACCCAAAAGCAAAAGTATCGATAAAGCCATTGCTTCCGGCCAAACCGAACTGATGGCGGAAGCCCTATACCTGCCTCCGTGCCAAACCCAAAAACACAATGCCGTCCAATTCCGATTCAACCGCCATGCCATTTACGGCAATATCCTTACCGCCCATTACAACGGCAAAACCGAAGCCGCATTACCTCCTTTTACCACACTCGATATCCAGCGTTTAAGCCAGTTTGCAGAACTTGACAACACTTCCGTTCTCAATCAATTCCTGCATTCCCTAAACACGCTTATCCACAACAACCAGCATATCGGCGACATCATCCTCAACTACAACGGCAGCCAATACAGCAGCACCATCATTCCCAAAATTGTGGAAAAACCAGCCACGCCGACAACCAAAATCCCCAAAAAAGCCGTCCAAACCTTAGAACAGGCCGCCGCTAAAATGCAAAGTGCCGCCGCCTACCTCCAACAAAAAAATCCGGTCGCAGCCGAGTTTCTACGCAACACCGGCGAAGCCGCGTCCGAACTACTGCACCCTAAAACCGAAACTCCCGAGATACAAAACGTACTCGCACCCTATCCGAGCCAAACCGATACCTTTACCCTGCCCGACGGCAACACACTGCACATCCGCGCACTAGAACCTGAAGATGCCGAAGCCAAACAAAAATTTGTCCGCCAATTACCCGCGGCCGACCGCTATACGCGCTTCATGACCCATACCAACGAGTTGCCGCCGCCGACACTCGCACGGCTGACCCGTCTCGATTTCCATGCCGAATGCGCGTGGGTAGCCTTCGCTTCAGACGGTCGTATCGTCGCAGTTAGCCGTTACAGCCGCATCAATCGTAATGAGTGCGAGTTCGGCATTACTTTAGCACCTGAAACACGCAAAACCGGCTTGGCCGGCAAAATGATAAGCCTCATTATCCAAACTGCCACACAGCAAGGTTATCAAATCATGAATGCGGAAATCCTCAAAGAAAACACACCGATGCTCAAACTCGCTGAAAAATCAGGATTTACCGTCACTCCATCGGAAACCGACCGCGGCCTGTATCAAGCAAGCCTCGATTTGAACGAATGGCAAAACAGCAACAAAAACAAATAAAAACTTGCATAACCCGTGTAAAATATCCTAAAATTAGCGGTTTCTATATATCCGCATTTTTCAAAAGGACTCAAAATGGTAGTTATCCGTTTGGCTCGCGGCGGCTCAAAACACCGCCCTTTCTTCAACGTAGTCGTAACTGACTCTCGCAACCGTCGTGACGGCCGCTTCATCGAGCGCGTAGGTTTCTACAACCCCGTTGCCAACGAAAAACAAGAACGTGTACGTTTCGACGCAGACCGCATCAACCACTGGGTTGCTCAAGGTGCGAAAGTTAGCGACGCAGTTGCCAAACTGATTAAAGAGCAAAAAATCGCTGCTTAATCAGCTGAAACGACCATGACAGACACTCAAACACGGGTAGCCATGGGCTACATCAAAGGTGTGTTCGGCATTAAAGGCTGGCTTAAAATTGCCGCCAATACCGAATATACCGACAGTCTGCTGGACTACCCAGAGTGGCAGTTGTGCAAGGATGGCAAAACCCTGAATGTTGTGCTTGAGGCAGGTAAAATTGTCAATGGCGAACTTCAGGTCAAATTTGAAGGTATAGACGATCGCGATCAAGCATTTGCCTTGCGCGGCTATACCATCGAAATTCCCAGAGAGTCATTCGCCCCTACTGAAGAAGACGAATACTACTGGGCAGATTTAGTCGGCATGACCGTCATCAATAAAGAAAACATTGTCCTCGGCAAAGTCAGTAACCTGATGGAAACCGGCGCGAATGATGTTTTGATGATTAAAGGCAAACACGGACAAATCCTGATTCCCTTCGTCTCCAACTATATCGAATCTGTCGATACCGACAGCAAAACTATTATCGCCGACTGGGGTTTGGATTACTGATGCTGATTCAAGCCATCACCATTTTTCCAGAGATGTTCGACAGCATTGTCGAATATGGTGTTACAGGCAGGGCAAGAAAACAAAACCTTTGGCAATTTCAAGCCGTTAATCCCCGAAAATTTGCCGACAACAAACTTGGCTATATCGATGATCGCCCCTTCGGAGGTGGTCCGGGAATGATTATGATGGCGCCGCCGCTTCAAGCAGCAATTGAAGAAGCCAAAGCAAACTCGCAAAAACCTGCCAAAGTAATTTATCTCAGTCCGCAAGGTCAGTCGCTGACACATAAAAAGGCCGCAGATCTTGCCGAACTGCCCCATCTTATTCTTCTATGCGGACGCTATGAAGGCATAGATGAAAGACTATTGCAAAGCAGTGTGGACGAAGAAATCAGCATTGGCGACTTTGTCGTCTCAGGTGGCGAATTACCCGCCATGATGTTGATGGATGCTGTCTTAAGATTGGTTCCGGGCGTATTGGGCGATATACAGTCAGCCGAACAAGACTCGTTTTCAGACGGCCTTTTAGACTGTCCTCATTACACCAAACCCGTAGAATTCCAAGGCATGACAGTTCCTGATGTCTTACGCTCAGGGAATCATGGCTTGATTGCCGAGTGGCGATTGAAACAATCACTGCGACGCACTTTAGAGCGCCGACCCGATTTATTGGAAAAGCGCAGTTTAATCCCAAAGGAATCCCGCCTCTTAAAAGAAATCTTGCAAGAGCAACAGGAAATCCAATCATAACTTAGGAAAAACAAATGAACTTGATTCAACAATTAGAGCA